>JBHBVA010000255.1:0-3681 GCA_041793355.1 Bacteroidota bacterium
GACACCATACCGATAGACGACCCCAAGACTTACGAACTGTATAGTGCGGGAAAAACTACCGGAACTTTCCAGTTTGAGTCTGCCGGTATGCAAAAGTATTTGCGTGAGCTTCAGCCAACTAAGTTTGAAGACCTTATTGCGATGAATGCCTTGTATCGTCCGGGCCCGATGGACTACATTCCACAGTTTGTGGCTCGCAAGCACGGTCGCGAACCCATTACCTACGATATACCCGTAATGGAACGCTATCTGAATGATACTTATGGCATTACGGTATATCAAGAGCAGGTGATGCTTTTGTCGCGGTTGTTGGCGGATTTTACGCGTGGACAGTCGGACGAGTTGCGTAAAGCAATGGGTAAAAAGCTGATAGACAAGATGAATGCCCTGAAAGAAAAATTTCTTACGGGAGGTAAGAAGAATGGACACGATGAAAAAACCTTGAATAAAATCTGGGCCGACTGGGAAAAATTTGCGTCCTACGCTTTCAACAAATCGCACGCTACGTGCTATTCGTGGGTGGCTTATCAAACTGCTTGGCTAAAAGCAAATTATCCGTCGGAGTATATGGCTGCTGTACTTTCACGCAACATATCGGACATCACCAGCGTATCCAAATTTATGGATGAATGCAAAGCTATGGGTATCAAGGTTTTCGGACCGGATATTAATGAGTCGAACCTTAAATTTTCAGTAAATAAAGACGGCGATATTCGATTTGGTTTGGCCGCAGTAAAAGGTGTAGGAGAAGGAGCTGTAGAAAATATCATCAACGAACGAAAAGCCAACGGGGCGTTCAAAGATATATTTGACTTTGTAGAGCGAGTCAATCTGACAGCTTGCAACAAAAAGAATATCGAATCGCTCGCAGTGGCCGGTGCATTCGATACAATTGCCGGCATCAAAAGAGAGCATTTTGTTACACCGGAGAACTCAAAAGATTCTTTTTTGGACACCCTTGTTCGCTACGGATTCAAATACCAAACAGACAAATCGGAAGCGAGTAACTCTCTCTTTGGCAACGATATTTCCGTACAAATAGCTCGTCCATCCATTCCGCCCGTAGTGCAATGGTCGGACTTGGAGCGGTTGAGCAGAGAAAAAGAACTTATCGGAATGTACCTTTCGGCTCACCCATTGGATGCCTATGCCACTATCTTCAAATACGTATGCAACGTTCGTTTGGATGCCTTAGACGAGCGAGAAGGACTCTTGGGTAAGGAGCTTCTGTTTGGTGGGATAATTACCGATGTACGGGAGGGACTCAGCAAACGAGGACAGCCTTATATGATTATCCGCATCGAGGACTTTGATTCTGCAGGCGAGCTCCCTCTGTTTGGAGATGATTTCATCAATTTCTCAAAATATGGTCGCAAAGGTTTAAGCATACTCATACGTGCCAAAGTACAGCCTTCACGCTTTGGAGCGGGTAAATTCGACTTAAAAATATCGTCTATCCAGCAAATTAGCGATGCCACCGGCTTAGTCGAAAAAATTCGTATTACGCTACCTCTACGCGGATTGACAACGCAACTTATCGAAGAGTTATCGCACCTTATCAAAAACAATCCGGGCGAATCGTTGTTATATTTCGACGTGATAGATGGAGAACGAAATTTTCGAGTTCCCTTTAGAGCCAATGGCACAAAAGTTGAAGCATCCAAGTTACTGATTGATTACTTAGAGGCAAATGAAGATATTAGCTTCACTATCAATTAGATAAAAAGTAAATACAAAATAAATATCAATAACAACAAAAAAAGAGAACGACATTATGGCACTTGAAATTACTGACGCAACGTTTGATGCAATCGTAAACACAGACAAACCTGTAGTAGTAGACTTCTGGGCAGAATGGTGCGGACCTTGCCGCATGATTACCCCCATCATCGAAGAGCTTGCCGCCGAATACGAAGGCAAAGCCGTTATCGGAAAAGTAAACGTTGATGAAAACGACGCTATTACTGCCAAATTTGGCATTCGTAACATCCCCACTATCCTCTTCATTAAAAATGGTGAGGTAGTAGACAAACAAGTAGGAGCTACTCAAAAATCTGCATTGGCCGCTAAAATAGACGCCCTTCTGTAAGGAATAGTTCCTCTCGGATTTTCACAAAAAGGAAACTTGAAGTCGTTTAATACTTTAAGTTTCCTTTTTTTATACTTGTATCTCTCTATTTTTTACCTATCTTTGGGCAGGAAATATTTCCTGAAAAACTTTAATTCTTATATTTATGGAGTACATCACCATTTACGCTATTATTTTCGTGTGTGTTATCACATTATTAGCATCATTCTTCACTGTAAAGCAAGAAACTGCTGCAATCGTGGAACGCTTAGGCAAATTCAACAGTGTCCGACATGCCGGATTGCATCTCAAGATTCCATTTATCGACCAAATTACAAAACGATTAAATCTTCGCATCCAACAGCTTGACGTAGTTATCGACACCAAAACATTGGACAACGTATTCATCAAAATACGCGTATCGGTTCAGTATCAAGTTATTCGCACACAAGTGGCAGATGCCTATTACCGATTGGAAAATCCGGGTACGCAAATCACTTCCTTTGTGTTTGATGTGGTACGTGCCGAAGTACCCAAACTAAAACTCGATGACGTGTTTGTTCGTAAAGATGACATTGCCGTAGCTGTGCGAAACGAAATACAAGAAGCTATGAATAGCTATGGCTACGACATCATCAAAGCACTTGTAACGGATATTGACCCCGACGAGCAAGTGAAGCATGCAATGAACAGAATTAACGCTGCAGAACGTGAAAAAACGGCAGCTGAGTACGAGTCGGAAGCAGAACGCATACGCATCGTTGCCGTGGCAAAAGCCGAAGCCGAATCAAAAAAACTGCAAGGACAAGGTATCGCCGACCAACGTCGCGAGATAGCTCGAGGATTAGAAGAATCCGTAAAGATGCTTAATAGTGTGAATATCAACTCGCAAGAAGCCTCCGCTTTAATTATTGTAACACAACATTACGACACCCTGCAAGCTATCGGTACCAACAACAAGAGCAATTTGATTTTGTTGCCCAACTCTCCTACCGCTGCCAGCAATATGCTGAACGAATTGGTTACATCAATGACTACAGCCAATGTAGCAAGCGACAACTTAAAGGAAACTGGTAAGTAACAAACCAATTTTATCCGAACATATAATACTGACTGACAATCCATTATATATCAGTCAGTATTTTTTATTAAAAAACTTCTCGTAAACTTTTGCTCTTTTCGTTTAATATACTACCTTTGCACTCCGAAAAGTAAAGGATGGCCCATTCGTCTATCGGTTAGGACGCAAGATTTTCATTCTTGAAAGAGGGGTTCGATTCCCCTATGGGCTACCAAAGAAAAAAGCGATGCTTCAGCATCGCTTTTTTTATTTTCACTCCCCCTTTGCCCAACACTTTGAAAGTTTCCTTAAGCCAAATGTTGAAATTAAGTGAACCGAAAATATAATAATATCATCTACGGCCAAACGGGGTCGAGACTGGAAGCCCGGTTGCGTTTCTCGTACTTCAAGTCCTGCAACAAAGACGAATCGGCCCGCAACGACACGTAATAAGTGCGGTAATAACCCACCGGTACAAAGGTTGCCGATAGCGTGAAGCAGTGCAAATTGCGAGAAACATTGCACGAGAGGTAAGAGAACTTTTTAGAATCGA
>JBHBVA010000256.1:0-3799 GCA_041793355.1 Bacteroidota bacterium
CCGTTCGGCTAATTTGAAAGAAATGTGCTTGCAAGCCGACATCATTATAGCGGCATTGGGAGTACCCGGATTTCTGAAAGGCGATATGGTAAAAGATGGTGTAGTAGTGATAGACGTAGGTACTACTCGTGTGCCGGCAACCGATACAAAGTCGGGCTTCCGCCTCAAGGGTGATGTGGAATTTAGTGAAGTGGCACCTAAGGCCTCGTACATCACGCCTGTGCCGGGTGGAGTAGGGCCGATGACGATTATCTCCTTGATGCGAAACACTTTACTTGCTGGCAAAAAGGAAATTTATCCTTAAAAAACAAAAGGCTTGTAGCCGTTTAAAGCTAAAGGTTCTTCAGAGACGTTTGTTCTCCGGAGGCCTTTTTTTGTTTGGTAAAAATGCGTTTGCCCTCAAGTGGAATTTCGTTGCCGTTTGATGTCTTTTCCACTCCTCTCAAAAAGTACCGAAAAAAGCATTACCTTTGGGGCGAAAAACGAAGAAACGTGTATGTTACAATCATTATACATTAAAAATTATGCACTTATAGATACTTTGCAGGTGGATTTTCATCCCGGCTTTTCCGTTGTTACGGGCGAAACGGGGGCAGGAAAATCCATCATTTTGGGGGCTTTGTCGCTTATTTTGGGGCAACGTGCCGACTCAAAGTCCATTAAGGCAGGGCAAAGCAAGTGCGTTGTGGAAGGCACTTTCGATGTAAGCAGACATCAGTTGCAAGAGTTTTGCAACGAGCAGGACATCGAGTACGATGCCCACACATTTATCCTCCGCCGCGAAATTTCGGCCGAAGGCAAATCTCGTGCGTTCATCAATGATACGCCTGCCACTCTGGTGCAGATGAAAGAGTTGGGAATGAGATTGATAGACATTCATTCGCAACACAAAAATTCGCTTTTGGGCGATACCGCCTTTCAGCTGGAAGTGGTAGATGTGCTTGCCGGAGCGATGCTCGAATTAGATGCTTATCGGGCAGACTATAAAGCATATCGCACGGCACAGCAACGGTGGACACAGTTGCAACAGCAGGCTCGGCAAAGTAGCGAGGAGGAGGAATTTCTCCGCTTCAGATACGACGAACTGAAAACTGCCCGTTTGGCACAGGACGAAGTGGAGCAATTGGAGGAGGAACAAACCCTGCTTACCCACGCCGAAGACATCAAAACGGCACTATACAAAGCAGCTAACGTGCTGAGCGAGGACGACACCAATGTGCTGAACCTTCTGCGTGAAGCTTTGGGGCAGATGCAGTCCTTGGTTAAAGTATTTCCGCAGGCGGAAGAGTTTGCCGAACGATTACAAACGGCATACATCGACCTCAAAGACTTGGCTCCCGAAGTGGGCAGTCAGGCCGAAGACATTGAATACTCTCCCGAACGAATGGAGCAAGTGAACAATCGTTTGGATTTGATATACAGTCTTTTGCAAAAGCATAAAGTGCAAACGGTGGCAGAATTGCTTGACTTGCAACAGCAACTGCAAGAGCGACTGGAGGGGATAGAGTCGCTCGACGACAACCTCCGACAAGCGGAAAAGGACGTGCAGGAGGCGGCTGCCAAAATGGAAGCATCGGCAAAAAAACTGTCGCAAAAACGCAAAACGGCAAAACCGATTATCGAAAAAACTCTGGTGGACAAGCTATCCGATTTGGGTATGCCCAACGTCCGCTTTGAGTGCAGCTTGTCGCCCAAAAGCTCGCCCGACGCATCGGGTGCGGACGACCTGCAATTTCTGTTTTCGGCAAACAAAAACACCCCCTTGCAACCAGTTTCGGAGGTGGCATCGGGTGGTGAAATATCGCGTGTGATGCTCTGCATCAAGGCTTTGATAGCCCGACAGGTGAATTTGCCCACCATCATTTTCGACGAAATTGACACGGGTGTTTCGGGCGAGGTAGCGGACAAAATGGGACGCATAATGCAGGCTTTCGGCACAGACAAACAGGTGCTGGCAATCACGCACTTACCGCAAATAGCCAGCAAAGGCGACCATCACTATTTTGTGTATAAACAACACGGCGACAACGAAACGCACACACATCTGCGAGAGCTGAACACCGAGGAACGTACTCGCGAATTGGCACAAATGCTCAGCGGGTCGCAAATAACAGATGCTGCCATCCAAAATGCCAAAATGCTGTTGCAGGCGGGCAAAGGGCAGTAGCATTTTTAGGTAAAGTAGAGGACAAAAAGAAGGAAGAATACTCCCCTATCCCAAACATTTTCAGGAGGGGAGAAAGATAATAATCATCGGAAAGTAAATGAAAGAAAAAGAAATGATTTTTGGCATCCGTGCCGTTATTGAAGCGGTGGAAGCAGGTAAAAATATCGACAAAGTGATAGTGAAGCGTGAGCTGTCGGGCGACTTGTTTCGAGAGTTGCAAAATGTACTGAAAGCAAACAACATCCCCATGCAGCGAGTGCCGGTGGAACGCATCGACCGCTACACTCGCAAAAATCATCAAGGGGTGATAGCTTTTCTTTCTGCCATCACTTACGAGCGTATCGAGGATATTGTCCCCTTTCTGTACGAGCAGGGCAAAGACCCTTTCATTCTCGTTTTGGACGGACTGACTGATGTTCGCAATTTTGGGGCAATAGCCCGCACGTGCGAGGTGGCAGGGGTGGATGCCATTGTGATTCCAGCCCGTGGTAGCGTAACGGTGAATGCCGATGCGGTGAAAACATCGGCCGGAGCATTGCTGAAAATCCCCGTTTGCAAAGAAGTCAACCTAACGCAGGCTATCAAATTTTTGCAAAACAGCGGTTTACGCATAGTAGCGGCCACCGAACGAGCATCGTTGCTCCACTCCGAAACGTCGCTTACGGGGCCACTTGCCATCGTGATGGGGTCGGAGGAGAGCGGTATCGCCTCCGAAAACCTCCGTCTTGCCGACCACTTGGTGAAGATTCCGCAATTTGGCACCATCGGTTCGCTCAACGTATCGGTAGCGGCAGGCATCCTCATTTATGAATCTATCCGCCAAAAGGGATTGCAACAATAGCTTATGGAACAGCACCAACATCCCATTCGCTTTGTTTCCTTAGGACCGGGCGAACCCGAACTCATCACCGTGAAGGCTTTGAAAGCCTTGCAGGATGCGGAAGTTATTTTTTATCCTTCGGCAAAAAAACAGCAACCCGAAACATCTCGGGCTTTTGCCATAATGGAAGCATTACACATCGATGCCGAAAAGTGTGTCCCCTTTTTCGTGCCGATGGTGAAAAATAGAGAAGTTATTTTGCAAGCATATCGTCAAGTAGCCGAGCAATTGCTCGCTATGCAGGCACAAGGGCGGAAAGTGGCAATTGTGGCAGAAGGCGATGCCGGATTTTATGCCACTACTTACTACATTTACGAATACATCGCAGACAAAGGAGGCGACTGTGAGAGGATAGCCGGCGTTCCGGCCATTATTGCGGCAGCTACTCGCGGAATGTTGCATTTGGCATCGCAGGAGCAAGAGTTGCACGTGGTGCCGGGAAACATCACCGCCGAAAGCCTGCAACAACGCGTGTTGCAAAATCAATCGGTAGCGATAATGAAAGGCTCGATGTGCGAAGCTGAGGTAAAGCGTTGCATTCGCAATCTGCCTACGGCCAACTACCACTATTTCGAAAACGTAGGCTTGCCACATCTCGAAATGTACACGTGCAACACCGCCGAAATTTTAGAACGAACGTTCCCCTATTTTTCGATTATTATTGTTCAAAATCAACAAGCAAAAAACAGATGAATAAAAGTATTCTATACACGTTTTGGGCTATGCTGATACTTTTATCGGCTTGCCGGAAA
>JBHBVA010000257.1:0-2679 GCA_041793355.1 Bacteroidota bacterium
ATTGGCTCGCACACAGTGGTAGAACTGCAAAACGCAGGTTATGAGGTAATTATCGTGGACGACTTGTCCAATTCCACAGCCGACTCTATTGACGGAGTGGAACGTATCACGGGTATTCGCCCCGTGTTCGAAAAGTTGGACTTGAACGATTATGAAAAATTGGATGCTTTGATGACCAAATATTCGGGCATCAGTGGCATCATTCACTTTGCGGCAAGCAAGGCGGTGGGCGAATCGGTAGAAAAACCCTTGTTGTACTACCGCAACAACTTGAACTCGCTGATTAACTTATTGGATTTGATGCCCAAACACGGTATCAAAGGCATTGTTTTCTCATCTTCTTGTACGGTGTATGGCGAGCCGGACCAAAACCCCATCGACGAAACGGCCCCTATCAAGCCCGCAACATCACCTTACGGCAACACCAAGCAAATCAATGAGGAAATTATCCGCGACTTCGTAAATTCGGGTGCCCCCATTAAGAGCATTATCTTGCGTTATTTTAACCCCATTGGTGCTCATCCCACGGCCGAAATCGGCGAGTTGCCTAACGGGGTGCCTCAAAATTTGATACCATTCATCACGCAAACAGCTATCGGTGTGCGCGAGTGCCTCAGCGTGTTTGGGGATGACTACAACACACCCGATGGCTCGTGCATCCGCGACTTTATCAACGTGGTGGACTTGGCGAAAGCTCACGTGATTGCCATCGAACGGATGTTGCAAGACAAATCGGACGAAAAAGTGGAGATTTTCAACTTGGGTACAGGTCGGGGATTGTCCGTATTGGAGCTTATCAAAGTGTTTGAAAAAGTTTCGGGACAAAAACTTAACTATAAGATAGTTGGTCGTCGTGCCGGGGATATTGAGAAAATTTGGGCAGAGCCTACGCACGCCAATACCGTATTGGGCTGGAAAGCTACCGAAACAATTGAAGACACAATGGCATCGGCCTGGAAGTGGCAACTTCGCCTGCGTGAAAAAGGAATTATGTAACGAAACCCTTTTACACACAGAATAAAACATATTTCAAAGGAGCGGACTTTTAGGAGTTCGCTCCTTTGTTTGCGAGACCTCAATAAGGTGAGAAAGTAAGTGGTGAAAAATAATTCAGCCTGTGAAACGTTTGTAGGATTGAAGTATTTAATTTATATCATAGTGATTATTTCTTAAATCAACTTCGCTCAGTAGCAAAATAACAGAAAAGCAGGCGGAGGTAAGCTCAAAAATATGTAGCTTTGCAGGCTTAAAAAAACGAGGAATACAAAAGCTCGCATCGCAAGAGTTGGTAGATATGAATACATCTCGGTTGGGGACATATACATTGTTTGCACTGTTCATCCTAAGCTCATCGCTTGGGGTGGTTTTTTCGCATTCGGGAGCTACGCCACGTTCACGCTACACAGCCAAGCAAGACACTACGCAAGTGCCTGTAAACAAGATTGGTGTGGCACGTAAGTTGGAATCTAAATTGCCCCCTCCGGTACCAAAAGATACCCTTGCCAAAGATAGCGTCCGAGTGAGGAAACAAGCGTTGGATGCCCCCGTGAAATACACGGCCAAAGACTCTATCATCTTCACCGAAGGTAATTGGGCATATCTGTATGGTGCGGCGGAGGTGAAGTATAAGGATTTGGGGCTGAAAGCCGAGTTTGTAACCTCCAATATGGATAGTAGCGTGGTGTGGGCAAAATATGGTGTGGACTCGTTGGGCAAAGAGTTTGGGTATCCCGAATTTTCGCAAGGCAGTGCCGAAAAATACGAAGCCAAGATGATGAAGTACAACTTCAAGTCGAGAAAAGGGCTTATCAATCATGTAGTTACCAAACAAGGAGAAGGTTATGTGGTGGCGGAAAACGCAAAAAAGAATGCCGACAATTCTTTCTTTATGAAAGATGCCAAGTACACCACTTGCGACCATCACGACCATCCGCACTTTTACCTTTGCTTAACTAAGGCAAAGGTTCGTCCGGGCAAGGATGTGGTAACGGGGCCGGCGTATTTGGTGGTGGCGGATGTGCCGTTGCCTTTGGCTATTCCGTTTGCCTTTTTTCCGTTTTCGAGCAAGTATTCGTCGGGGGTGATTTTTCCGTCGTATGCCGATGAGTTGGAACGAGGATTCGGACTTCGAGACGGTGGCTACTATTTTGCCTTGAACGACTATATGGATTTGGCTCTTACCGGCGAGGTGTACACCAAAGGTTCGTGGGGGCTGAATGCCGAAACCAACTACCGCAAGCGGTATAAATATTCAGGAAGGCTGGATGCCAGTTATTTGCTCACCAAGTACGGCGACAAGGAAGTGCCCGGCTCTTATTCTGTATCGCGAGATTTTAGTTTGAGATGGTCGCACTCGCAAGATGCCAAAGCCAATATGTACAGACGGCTGTCGGCAAGTGTGAACTTTCAAACAGGTTCGTACGACCGCAATAGCTTAACATCGCTCATCACCTCAAGAAGCACCAACAACGTTAAGAGCTCGTCTGTGAACTTATCGCAAACGTTCCCCAACTCCAAGTGGTCGTTGGGGGCAACGATGACTATTATGCAACGTTCGCAGGACTCCTCCGTGTCGGTTACCCTGCCCAATCTTACGGTGAATATGAGCCGTATATATCCTTTCAAGCGAAAGGAAGCGGTAGGGAACGAGCGTTGGTACGAAAAAATTTATGCCTCGTA
>JBHBVA010000258.1:0-10020 GCA_041793355.1 Bacteroidota bacterium
CACGTCTGCTGCTACTACTACTCAGTGGAAATATAACAACGAAATTTACAAAATAAACCTGATTGACACTCCGGGACACGTGGACTTTACTGTGGAAGTAGAGCGTTCGTTGCGTATCTTGGATGGTGCTATCGCTACATTTTGTGCGGTAGGGGGTGTAGAGCCTCAATCGGAAACCGTTTGGCGTCAAGCAGATAAATATCGTGTGCCACGTATTTGCTACGTGAACAAAATGGACCGTTCCGGTGCTGATTTCTTTGATGTGGTTCGCCAAGTAAAAGATGTTCTCGGAGCTAATCCTTGTCCCGTGCAAATTCCGGTGGGTGCAGAGGAAACTTTTCGGGGTATTGTTGACCTCGTGAAGATGAAAGCAATGTTCTGGCACGACGAAACAATGGGTGCCGGATATGTTTTGGAAGATATTCCTGCTGAATTTGTAGCTGAGGCTGAGGAGTGGAGAGAGAAAATGTTGGAGAAAATCGCAGAATGCGATGAAACTCTGATGGAGAAATTCTTCGACGATCCTTCTACCATTACAGAAGAGGAAATTTTGGCTGCTCTCCGCAAAGGAACGTTGAGCATGCAAATCAATCCAATGCTTTGTGGTTCTTCATTCAAAAACAAAGGTGTACAACCGCTTTTGGATGCAGTGTCTAAATTCTTGCCAAGTCCTATCGATACAGAAGCTATCGTTGGTACAAACCCAAGAACAGACGAAGAAGAAGTACGTCAGCCAGATCCTGAGCAACCTTTGTGTGCTTTGGCGTTCAAAATTGCTACCGACCCTTATGTAGGTCGCTTGTGCTTCTTCCGTGTGTATTCAGGAGAGCTTCCTGCCGGTTCATACGTGTACAACCCACGTTCGGACAAGAAAGAGCGTATTTCGCGTCTTTTCCAAATGCACTCGAACAAGCAGAATCCAAAAGAAGTGATTGGTTGTGGTGATATTGGTGCCGGGGTAGGTTTTAAGGATATTCGCACCGGCGATACACTTTGTGATGAAGAGCATCCAATCGTTCTTGAGTCTATGGATTTTCCAGATCCCGTTATCGGTATCTCTGTTGAGCCTAAAACTCAAAAAGACCTTGATAAACTTTCTAACGGTTTGGCGAAACTTGCAGAAGAAGACCCAACTTTCCGAGTACATACAGACGAGGAAACCGGACAGACCATTATCGAAGGTATGGGTGAGCTTCACCTTGAAATCATTATCGATCGCTTGAAACGTGAGTTCAAAGTGGAATGTAATCAAGGTCGTCCTCAGGTATCTTATAAAGAGGCTATCCGCGATACAGTGGAATTGCGTGAAGTGTATAAGAAACAATCGGGTGGTCGTGGTAAGTTCGCCGATATTATTGTGAAGGTTGGTCCTACCGACGAAGGCTTTGATGGTGCGTTGCAATTCATCGATGAGGTGAAAGGTGGTAACATTCCAAAAGAGTTTATCCCATCGGTACAAAAAGGTTTCCTTTCGGCTATGTCTAACGGTGTGCTTGCCGGCTTCTCGTTGGATAAGTTGAAAGTAACTTTGGTCGACGGTTCGTTCCACCCGGTGGACTCTGACCAGCTTTCGTTCGAGTTGTGTGCTCGCTTTGCATTCAAATCAGCTTGCGAAAAGGCTCGTCCAATCTTGCTTGAGCCTATTATGAGCTTGGAAGTTGTTACTCCCGAAGAAAATATGGGGGATGTAATTTCCGACTTGAATAAGCGTCGCGGACAAGTAGAAGGTATGGATACAAGCCGTTCAGGGGCACGTGTGGTAAAAGCTAAGGTGCATTTGGCTGAAATGTTTGGTTACGTAACTTCTTTGCGTACAATTACTTCCGGACGTGCAACTTCAGCAATGACTTTCTCTCACTACGAAGAAGTGTCTGCTTCAATTGCTCGCCAAGTGGTAGAAGAACATAAAGGTCGTGCCGAATTGATTAAATAATAAAAACTGATGAAACCTGCTGAGGCTAGTAAATGACTCTTAGCCTCAGCGAGTTTTGTCCTTTATTCGTAATTATAGTAATTTATAACAAAGACAGATGAGTCAAAAAATCAGAATCAAACTGAAGTCTTACGACTACAACTTGGTTGACAAGTCAGCTGAGAAAATCGTAAAAACAGTGAAAGCTACAGGTGCAGTAGTAAGTGGTCCTATTCCCTTGCCAACGCATAAGCGGATTTTTACTGTTAACCGTTCAACTTTCGTGAATAAAAAATCACGCGAGCAGTTCGAACTTAGCTCTTACAAACGCCTTATCGACATTTACAGCTCAACAGCTAAAACGGTAGATGCGTTGATGAAACTTGAATTGCCAAGTGGAGTAGAAGTAGAAATCAAAGTTTGATAAATTAAAAGTAAGAAAAAGGAAATGCCAGGATTAATTGGAAAAAAAATCGGAATGACATCCGTTTTCAGTGCCGAGGGAAAAAATGTTCCATGCACTGTTATCGAAGTAGGTCCTTGTGTAGTTACTCAAGTAAAAACTGTTGAAACAGATGGTTATGAGGCTGTTCAAGTGGGTTTTATCGACAAAAAAGAAAAACACACTACTATGCCCGAAGCCGGACATTTCAAAAAAGCAGGAGTAACACCAAAGAGACACTTGGCTGAGTTCAAAGGTTTCAGCGATGTGAAATTAGCTGACGTTCTAGACGTTACTATTTTCGAAGATACGCAGTTTGTTGACGTTATCGGAACTTCTAAGGGTAAAGGTTTTCAAGGTGTTGTTAAGCGCCACGGCTTTGGCGGGGTAGGTCAAGCTACACTCGGACAGCACAACCGTTTGCGTGCACCAGGTTCTATCGGTGCTTGTTCTTATCCTGCAAAGGTATTCAAAGGAACTCGCATGGGTGGTCAAATGGGTAATGTACGTGTAACAGTTCAAAACCTTGAGGTGATTAAAGTGATTGCTGAGCACAATCTTTTGTTGGTAAAAGGTTCTGTGCCCGGAAGCAAAGGTTCAATCGTAATAATTGAAAAATAATGGAACTAAGCGTATTAGATATTAACGGAAAAGATACAGGTCGCAAGGTGGTGTTGAACGATGCTATCTTCGGTATTGAGCCTAACGATCACCTCCTTTGGTTGGATGTGAAACGTTATATGGCAAGCCAACGTCAAGGAACACATAAATCGAAAGAAAGAAGCGAACTTTCTGGAAGTACTCGCAAACTTATTCGCCAAAAAGGTGGTGGCGGTGCTCGTCGCGGTGATATCAACTCTCCTCTGTTGGTTGGTGGTGCCCGTGTGTTCGGTCCTCGTCCACGCAACTATAGCTTCAAGTTGAATAAAAAGATGCGTGATTTGGCTCGTAAATCGGCCTTGTCGTACAAAGCGAAAGCGAATGATATTATCGTAGTTGAGGATTTGAACTTCGCAGCTCCTAAAACTAAGGATTTCGTAGCATTGACAAACAGCTTGCAAGTGGCTGATAAAAAGATACTTTTGGTTTTGCCAGGTCAAAATAAAAACGTATATTTGTCGGCTCGTAATTTGCAAAAAGTGAACATTGTAACAGCTTCAGATATAAACACTTACGGATTATTGGATAATAAGAAATTGGTGATTACTGAGTCTTCTGTTGCTGAAATTGATAAACTTTTAAAGGCATAAGCGAAGAAAATGGGAATCATAATAAAACCAATATTGACAGAAAAGCAAACGGCTATCACAGAGAAATTTGAAAACCGTTTTGCTTTCCGTGTAGTGCCAAGTGCCAACAAAGAGCAGATTAAACGTGAAGTTGAAAAGCTATACGGAGTAAAGGTTGTGAAAGTAAACACGGCTTTGTATGCAGGTAAGAAAAAGAGTCGCTATACCAAGTCTGGAGTTATTAGCGGTTCTACACCTTCTTATAAAAAGGCTATTGTAACCTTGAAAGAGGGTGATGTAATTGATTTTTTTAGTAATATCTAAATAGAATAATGGCGGTACGTAAATTGAAGCCCACAACACCGGGGCAAAGACACAAAGTTATTGGTACATTCCAAGAAATCACTGCTAGTGTACCAGAAAAATCTCTTGTAGTCGGTAAGCGTTCCACAGGTGGTCGTAACAACCAAGGTCGCATGACAATGCGTTATCTTGGAGGTGGACACAAACGTAAATATCGTGTTATCGATTTCAAGAGAAACAAAGACGGCGTTCCTGCTACTGTGAAAACAATTGAATACGATCCCAACCGTTCGGCTCGTATTGCTTTGTTGTATTACGCAGATGGAGCTAAGGCTTATATGATTGCTCCTAATGGTTTGGAAGTTGGTCAAACAGTGATGTCGGGTGCTACAGCTGCACCTGAAGTAGGAAACGCTTTGCCTTTGGCAAACATTCCTATCGGTACGGTTATTCACAACATCGAGCTTCGTCCGGGACAAGGAGCCAAAATCGTGCGTTCGGCAGGGACTTTTGCTCAGTTGACTTCGCGTGAAGGAAACTATGGAATCATCAAGTTGCCTTCCGGCGAAACTCGTAAAATCTTGTTGGCTTGCAAAGCTACTATCGGTAGCGTAGGAAACTCAGACCACGGATTGGAAAAATCAGGTAAGGCAGGTCGCTCAAGATGGCTTGGTCGTCGTCCTCACAACCGAGGTGTGGTAATGAACCCTGTGGATCACCCTATGGGTGGTGGTGAAGGACGTGCATCCGGAGGACATCCAAGATCGCGTAAAGGATTGTATTCTAAGGGTCTTAAAACAAGAGCTCCTAAGAAACATTCTTCTAAGTACATCATTGAGAGAAGAAAAAAATAACCTGATTAATTTAATACAATTATGAGTCGTTCGTTAAAAAAAGGCCCATACATTAATGTAAAGCTTGAAAAGAAAGTCTTGGCTATGAATGAGTCAGGTAAAAAAGCTGTGATTAAGACTTGGGCAAGAGCTTCGATGATATCACCAGATTTTGTAGGACACACGATTGCTGTACATAACGGAAATAAATTTATTCCGGTGTATGTAACAGAGAATATGGTAGGACACAAGTTGGGTGAGTTCGCTTTGACACGTACATTCCGTGGACACGGTGGTAATAAGAAAAAGTAAACTTAGTTTGAAGCCAACAAATAATTAAAAAGAAGAAAAGTAAAATGGGTGCTAGAAAAAGAATATCAGCCGAACTAAGAAAGGAGAGCTTGAAGTCTGTTTCTTTTGCAAAGTTGAATAATGTTCCTACTTCACCACGCAAAATGCGTTTGGTCGCGGATATTATTCGCGGTGTAGAAGTGAATAGAGCATTAGGAATTTTGAAGTTCTCTAACAAGGAAGCTGCCGCCAGATTGGAAAAATTGTTGCGTTCGGCAATTGCCAACTGGGAGGCTAAAAACGGTCGTCAAGCAGAAGCTGGTGAGTTGTTTGTTTCTGCTATCAATGTAGATGGTGGTGCGATGTTGAAAAGACTTCGTCCTGCTCCACAAGGTAGAGGTTACAGAATTAGAAAACGTTCTAATCACGTAACTTTGTATGTAGATACACGTAATGAAAATAAAAACTAAGAAAGCAAGATGGGACAAAAAATTAATCCAATAGCAAACCGTTTGGGAATCATTCGTGGTTGGGACTCTAACTGGTATGGTGGTAAAAAATACGGAGAAACCTTGCTTGAAGATAGCAAAATTCGTAAGTATTTGAATGCTCGTCTTGCCAAAGCTAGTGTATCTCGCATCGTTATTGAGAGAACTTTGAAGCTTGTAACTATCACAGTTTGTACTGCTCGTCCTGGTATTATTATCGGTAAGGGTGGTCAAGAAGTGGATAAACTGAAAGAAGAGCTCAAAAAAATTACAGATAAGGAAATACAAATCAACATCTTCGAGGTTAAAAAACCTGAGTTGGATGCGGTGATTGTAGCGAATAGTATTGCACGTCAAGTAGAAGGTAAAATCGCTTATCGTCGTGCCATTAAAATGGCTATCGCTTCAACAATGCGTGCTGGTGCAGAAGGTATCAAAGTGTTAATCTCCGGTCGTTTGAACGGTGCCGAAATGGCTCGTTCTGAGATGTACAAAGAGGGACGTACACCTTTGCATACATTCCGTGCTGACATCGACTACTGTCATGCTGAGGCTTTGACCAAAGTTGGTTTGTTGGGTATTAAAGTGTGGATTTGCCGTGGAGAAGTTTACGGTAAGCAAGACCTCGCCCCATCGTTTACTGCACAAAAAGATTTTGGACGTGATTCAAACTCTGGTCGCAGAAATGATAGAGGTTTCAAGAAAAACAAGAGAAGTAAGTAATTAACGTTGAAACTGAATTAACATGTTACAACCAAAAAAGACCAAGTTCAGAAGACAGCAAAAAGGTCGTATGAAAGGTAATGCCCAACGAGGCAATCAATTGGCTTTTGGTTCTTTCGGAATCAAAACCTTGGAGTCCAAGTGGATTACCGGACGTCAGATTGAAGCTGCTCGTATCGCTGTTACACGTCACATGCAACGTCAAGGACAGGTATGGGTTCGCATTTTCCCCGATAAACCAATTACTAAGAAGCCTGCCGAAGTGCGGATGGGTAAAGGTAAGGGTTCGCCTGAGGGATTTGTGGCTCCTGTTACTCCCGGTAGAATGCTGTTTGAAATAGAGGGTGTACCTTTCGAAGTGGCAAAAGAAGCTCTTCGTCTGGCCGCACAAAAGTTGCCTGTTACAACAAAGTTTGTTGTGCGTCGCGATTATGACCTAACTCAAAAATAATAAGTGTTTATGAAAGCAAAAGAAATAAGAGAGTTATCTGATAAAGAATTGGTCGAAAAAATCGAGAACGAAACTTTGGCACTTGACCAATTGATTTTGAATCATGCAGTTTCACCTTTGGACAATCCGTCACAAATCAGAGCAAAGCGTCGCGATATTGCTCGCCTTAAAACGGTATTGCGTCAAAGAGAATTGAATAAATAATAAGGCTGATGGAAACCAGAAATTTAAGAAAAGAAAGAATCGGGGTCGTTTTCAGTAACAAAATGGATAAAACCATTACTGTGGCTGTAAAATGGAAAGAAAAACACCCTATATATGGAAAGTTCGTGAACAAAACTAAGAAGTTTCACGCTCACGACGAGAAGAATGAATGCAACATCGGCGATACTGTAAGGATTATGGAAACTCGTCCTTTAAGTAAATCAAAGAGATGGAGATTAGTTGAAATTATCGAAAGGGCTAAGTAATTATGATACAAACAGAAAGCAGACTAGTTGTTGCAGACAACAGCGGAGCAAAAGAAGCCTTGTGTATTCGCGTTTTGGGCGGTACAAAGCGTCGTTATGCTTCAGTGGGGGATGTTATTGTTGTAGCAGTAAAAAACGTTATCCCATCGAGTGATATTAAAAAAGGTGCTGTAACCAAAGCAATGGTCGTACGTACGAAAAAAGAAATCCGTCGTCCGGATGGTTCGTATATTCGTTTCGACGATAATGCTTGCGTGTTGCTCAATGCAGCAGGAGAAATCAGAGGTAGCCGTATTTTTGGTCCGGTTGCTCGCGAACTCCGTGCCGTGAATATGAAGATTGTTTCATTAGCACCAGAAGTGCTTTAACTAATTAAACCATCTGGCAATGAGTAAACTACATATTAAAAAAGGTGATGTTGTGTTTGTGAACACAGGTGTAGATAAAGGTAAAACCGGACGAGTGGTAAAAGTGCTTGTAGATAAGCAGCGTGCCGTTGTTGAGGGGCTTAACCTTGTTTCTAAACACGCTAAGCCTAGTGCAAAAAATCCTCAAGGAGGAATCGAGAAGAAGGAAGCACCAATTCATATTTCCAACCTGAATGTTGTTGATCCAAAAACAGGTAAAGCAACACGTATAGGTCGTAAATTAGTGGATGGTAAGTTGGTTCGTTATTCTAAAAAATCAGGGGAGGTGATAAAATAATGGCTAGTACTACAAGTTTGAAAACAGATTATAAGGAACGCATCGTAGCCTCGTTGATGAAAGAATTCAACTACACTACGCCAATGCAAGTTCCTGTGCTAGAGAAAATTGTAATCAATCAAGGGCTTGGAATCGCAGTGGCTGATAAAAAAATTATCGAAACCGCAATTAACGAGCTTACGGCTATCACGGGTCAAAAGGCTGTGGCAACGGTATCTAGAAAAGATATTTCTAACTTCAAGTTGCGTAAAAAAATGCCTATTGGTGTGAGAGTAACCTTGCGTCACAACAAGATGTACGAGTTTCTTGAAAGATTGGTACGTGTGGCTTTGCCTCGTATTCGCGACTTCAAAGGTATTGAAAGTAAACTGGATGGAAGAGGTAACTATACCCTTGGTATTCAGGAACAAATAATTTTCCCTGAAATTAATATCGATAGTATTAGTAAAATATTGGGAATGAATATTACCTTTGTAACTTCTGCGAAGACAGATGAGGAGGGTTATGCACTCTTGAAGGAGTTCGGACTTCCATTTAAGAATAATAAAAAAGATTGATAAGACACGATGGCTAAGGAATCAATGAAGGCTCGCCAATTGAAAAGAGCTCGTCTTCAAGCTAAATATGCCGAGAAGAGAGCTGCTTTGAAAGCTGCGGGCGACTACGAAGGGTTGCAGGCTTTGCCTAAAAATTCATCACCTGTGCGTGCTCATAACATTTGTAGCATGACCGGACGTCCAAAAGGGTATATCCGTCAATTTGGTATTTCGCGTATTCAGTTTCGTGAAATGGCCTCTAAGGGGTTAATTCCAGGGGTGAAAAAAGCAAGCTGGTAACTTTTGAATGACCCTCGTATCTTGAAGATAGATTTTATCCCACCTCGTAACATTAGGGCTACGAGGAGGGATTTCTTCGGATGAAGGTGTTTGTACTGAACCTTTGATATGGGGGAAGAATAAGGAACTTTTTTTATTAATTAAATATTGTCTCGACAACGAGATTAATTTAAACTATTTATCAATGACAGATCCAATAGCAGACTATTTGACGCGTGTTCGCAATGCTATTCAAGCGAAGCACAGAGTGGTAGAGATACCTGCGTCGAATTTGAAAAAAGAGATTACTAAAATTCTCTTTGAAAAGGGCTATATTCTTAACTACAAGTTTGTAGAAGAAGGTCCTCAAGGTTCAATTAAGATTGCCTTGAAATATGACCCAGTGAATAGAGTAAATGCAATCAAGAAATTGATTCGTGTATCTACTCCTGGTTTGCGTAAATATACAGGCTACAAAGAAATGCCACGTGTTTTGAATGGTTTGGGTATTGCTGTAGTTTCCACTTCTAAAGGTGTAATGACCGATAAAGAGGCTCGCAACTTGAAAGTTGGTGGCGAGGTTTTGTGTTTTATCTATTAATTTAGGAGGAGAAGTATAATTTATGTCAAGAATTGGAAAATTGCCTATCAGCATTCCTGCCGGAGTAAAAGTAGAGGTAGATGCTACTAACACAGTTACGGTAAAAGGCCCTAAAGGGACATTAACACAACAGGTTAATCCCGCAATTAGCGTTACAGTGGAAGATGCTACCGTTACAGTTGCTCGTCCAACGGATGAAAAAGAACAGCGTGCTTTGCACGGCTTGTATCGTGCACTTCTTAACAATATGGTATTAGGTGTATCAGAGGGATATAAAAAAGAATTGGAACTTGTAGGGGTGGGATATCGTGCCTCTAATACAGGACAATTGCTTGAACTGTCTTTAGGATACACACACAACATTTATCTGCAATTGCCTCAAGAAATCAAGGTTGAAACGAAATCTGAGAGAAATAAAAATCCTCAAATCATCCTTGAGTCGGCAGACAAACAATTGTTAGGACAAGTGTGTGCTAAGATCCGCTCATTCCGTAAGCCAGAACCTTATAAGGGTAAGGGTATCCGCTTTGTAGGTGAAGTAGTTCGTCGTAAATCGGGTAAATCGGCAGGTAAATAAAAAATAATGTAGAATCATGGCAACTAAGATTGAAAGAAGAAATAAAATCAAGTTACGTGTAAGAGGACGTATCGAAGGTACCGCCGAGTGCCCTCGTCTTACTGTTTTCAGAAGTAACAAACAGATATATGCACAGGTTATCAATGACTTGACCGGTACAACTCTCGCTTCTGCATCTTC
>JBHBVA010000259.1:0-4083 GCA_041793355.1 Bacteroidota bacterium
GCCCACATTTCTGCCAAAGGACAAACGGTACTGGCAACACAACCTAAACGGCAGTATTGGCTACGGTGTGTTGATGACACAAGGATTAGACAACTTGAAAAATATTACAATCAACTAATACAAAAAACAAAACGTATATGAAACTGAGTTATTACAACTATTTGTTAGAAGACAAGCACCGTGCTATACTATACAACTGCTGCACGGACCAAGTGTTGGATATGTTGCCCGAATTGTCGGCTATCTATCTGCAGCATCAAAGCAATCCGGCAGAGATAGCAAAGATACATCCCGACTTTTATGCCTACTTGTGCGACAACCAATTTATTGTTGCTAAAGATTTTGATGAACAGCAGTATGCAAAATACCGCTGGAAGCGTGAGGAGGAAGAACCTCGAAACTTCGCCATCACCATAAACCCCACTATGGAGTGCAATATGCAGTGCTGGTATTGCTACGAGGACCATAGCCAAACCACACGAATGACGGAGGACACTTGCGGAGCCATCATCAAGTTGGTAGAAAGCGTTGTACAATCGGACCATTACGACAGCATTAGCCTTGCCTTTTTCGGAGGGGAACCACTGCTGTACTTCCGCCAAACCGTGCAACCACTGATAGAGGCAGTGGGCGAGCTGTGCCGGCGATACGACAAGAGGCTGCACGTGCAGTTTACCACCAATGCTTTTTTGCTTAGCGGAACAATGCTTCAGTTTTTGAAGGGCTACAACGTGTCGTTTCAAATCACGTTAGACGGCAACGAACGGATACACAACCTGGTGCGACACACCAAACTGGGCGAAAAAACCTATGCCCAAATAGTGGCTAACATCAAGCAAGCTTTGGAAGCGGGCTTCACCGTGAATGTGCGGCTAAACTACATTGCCAAACATTTGCCCAGCTTCATAGATGTGTTGGCCGACTTCCAAAACCTGCCCGACGAACAAAAGCAGTTGGTCAATTTCGACTTTCAGCGGGTGTGGCAGGACAAAACGGGAGATGCACAAACCATCAAGCAAGATTTGGAAACACTCGAAGCCGAGTTTCGCAAGCATCAGCTTTATGTAACGCCACACACCGCCATACACCAAGCCTTGTGCTATGCCGACCGCCGAAATAGTATTGTGATAAATTACGATGGCAGATTATACAAGTGTACAGCCCGCGACTTTACCGAGCAAAACAGCGAAGGCACACTACAAGCCGATGGAACAATGCTGTGGAACGAAAAGTACCGTAAGCGGATGGAACTACGGACGGGAAACAGCACGTGCCAAGCTTGTAACATCTATCCGCTGTGCCACGGCTCGTGTAGCCAGCAAAAAATAGAAAACCCTACAGCTACGGGATGTATGTTTGGCTACACACCGGCAGACAAGCGACAGGTAGTAATAGACAGAATAAGAGCTATATATGCCCACAATGCAATGCTAAATAAGCGTGCCATTGCAGAGCAATAACAGAAAACAGTGGATAGAGCCACTGCGATATTTTTTTTAATTTAAAAATTTTTATGTATGAAAAAGATTCAAAAAGGCGAACTGAATATCAGTCGCCAAGAAATCACTCCATTGGAGCGTACAAGTGAAGGACAGCTAAGAGGTGGATTTGGTAAGCTTTCCAGAATTTCCCCAAAAGGTAAAATCAATGTGGGGTGCGTCAACCACAAATGTGATCCTGATGATGCTTGGTTCAATTTAGGTTGTACTAACGAGGGATGCTACAGTTATAGCAAAGACCTAGATCAGCCTGCAACATCCACAACTAGAGCTCAATGGTAGTGAGCATTAGTAACACTTGAAAAGAAAGCTGTACGAGTGTAGTCCATTTCAGATACCCTCTGCACGGTAAACACCCGTACAGCTTTGTGCTTAAAAGTTTAAGTCAATCATTATAACATATTTTTATGAGAAAGTTTATTTATGCCTTTTTGCTTACGCTTATTACCTTGCCGGGTATGGCGCAAGAGGATAACAATATATGGATACTCGGACATTTTAAGAATGCGTTGACCCGTGAGTCGATAGCCGACGTAACCGTAACCCTGATGCGTCCGGACAGCACAGTGATAGCCACGATGCAATCCGCAGAAGATCTTAATAACTTGGGATCGGGGTATTACTTTGCAAACCAAAAAGAGGGGACCTACATCCTGAAATTGGAACATCCCGATTTTGAAACCAAGTATCAAAAACTAATCGTTAAAGTGAAAAATAAACGTCAAAGGTCATTTCAGGCAGACTTAATTTATTTGACTCGCAAGCCTAAAGACTATAGTTTGGAGGGTGTAACGGTAACTGCTACCAAAATTAAAATGGTACAACGGGGCGATACCATTGTGTACGATGCCGATGCCTTCAAAATGTCTAAGGGCTCGATGCTGGATGCTCTGATAGAGCAATTGCCCGGTGCCAAGCTGGACGAAAACGGTGTTATCACCATCAACGGCAAGGCTGTGAACAGTATATTGCTCAATGGCAAAGATTTTATGAAAGGCAATAGCAACATTGTGCTGCAAAACCTGCCTGCCTACACCGTGAACAAAATAAAGGTGTACGAAAAAGCTCCCGACCGCCTTATGGCACTGGGGATGGCTAAAGTGGCACAAGACAAGGACAAGGAGTACGTACTGGACGTGAACCTGAAAAAGGAGTACTCCGTAGGCTGGATGGGTAATGCCACAATAGGGGGCGGAACCGAGAAACGTTACGAAGGCAAATTATTCGGTGTGAGCTATGGCAAGCGTGAACGCTTGGGCTTGTATGGCAACATCAACAACCTGAACGAAAGCCGCCGCCCCGGATTGCGGAACGGGCATTGGTCGCCCGCTACTGCCTACAACGGCTTGAAAACCACTGCCACAGGCGGAGTGGATTTCCTATATGAAGAAGCAGAGGGTAAAACAGGCTGGACAGTAGAACTGGGAGCTCACGCCACCAAAGAGGATGCCGAAGAGGACTACACCAAAGCACATACCAACTTTATGACAGGGGGCGACTTTTATAAGCGGGGATGGCAAAACGACCGTAACAAAAACTGGAGCATTGCCAGCAACAATTGGAATGTGGGCTATATTAAGCCCAATCGATGGAATTTGAACATAAGCCCTTATTTGTCGTATAACCGCTACGACAACGATGCCCGTCGCCTGTATGGTACGCTTTACGACGACTTGGGCAGCACAGATGTACGCCAATCGCTTGCCCGTATATTTGCCGGCGACACCACGTTGCGAGTTACCAATCACGAGCGTTACACATCTGCCAATAGCGGATACAACATAAATGCCGGTCTTTCTGCCTCTATTTCGGGTAGACCCAATCCTCACTTATTCGACAGCTACATGGTTTCCATCAACGCTTCATTTAACCGCAATACATCAGACACCTATATGCAACAAGGCATCCACTACCCGTTGTCGGGCGATGCCCCTACCTATCTGCACCGTTATACGGACGGATATGGTCGTAGTAAAAACTTTGGAGGAAATGCTGCGTACACATTTCACATTCCGTTGAGCAAAAATTTTACGGACAACGATATATTCTTGCAAACCAATTATTCCTACCAACATAGCAACAGCGACACACACAACCTGCTTTACGATTTACACAAGCAATCGGGCTGGGGTGTTGCCGACAGCATTCCTCTCACCCGCTTGCCATCGTCGCTCACACAGCTACAAGCTGTGATAAACGACAACAGCAACATACAAGGGCAGATACAAAATGTACACACCATAGGGGCCGGTATAAGTGGGATTCGCACGATTAACAGTAACAATTTAGGGTATAGTATACATTTACCCGTTACATACACAGCCCGTCAGATGGACTACAAACGCGGACCTCTGCACTTCACCCCCTCCGACCACCGTTGGACTATTAATCCCGGTGTACAATTAGAATGGAGGATGCCTAAAAAGAATTGGGAATCGGAGTTGAAATATACGGTAACGGTAACGGCTCCCTCGCTATACAACACTATGGCGATACGCAACGATGCCAATCCCCTAAGCATTTGGGAGGGAAATCCGCATCTGAAAAACTCGGTGTACCACCACCTCTACTTCCGTCACAACAC
>JBHBVA010000260.1:0-4412 GCA_041793355.1 Bacteroidota bacterium
AAGGCTTCGGCTGCTTCATCGAAAGAGAACCATCCTACATTGGCATTGTCTATTTGATAATCGCTCACAAATCCTGTTTTGTCAGCATTGAGGGCATACGGAGTCACATATTCAATAGGTAGTTTGGGTGTAGTGCCGTCGTCAATACTTATATCGGTGTAGTCAGCTGTGGCGTTGGTGTTTTCTCCGGTGGAGTTTGCCTCTGTGTAAGGCAGGGTAATGGCCACGGAACCGGTGGTGAGAGGTTGATACAAGTCCATCACTTTCACTACAGCCGACGACGTACGTCTCACACTTAAAACGGTACGAGGAGCAGCTGTTTTTAAGCCCTGTCCAGGCATTGCCCAAACGTAAAACCAAGGTGAATATCCATTAGCCTCTACGCTAACACCAGCTGGTAAAGTGTAATCAATGTACGAGGAATTAAACGGATATAATGCAGGAGCATCATTGTACGTTTTACTGAACATATAGTTTACCCCTCTTAGCGTTACAGCCTCTGTAGATATGCGGAAGCCATACACTGTTTTTGCTGAGGAGGCCTGATTGTGAATCCGTACACGCAAAATTGTTCCTAACGGATTGAAGGTAAGCGACGCTTCGGCTGTACCCGTACTGGGGATAGTAATGGTGCTCCACTTAGTAGAATAAGGCACGTTCACCTCCACTTGATTGCCATTCACAGTTTTAATGCCGGTAGAAGCCCCCAGAGCTGAAAATGCTACTACAGTTTCATCCTCAGGGTCAATTGTAGCATACGTTTTTTTCACGACTGTTTCGTCGGCTTTGTCCACTTCACTCATCACCACAGCTGCAATTTTGTATTCGCCGTTACCGCCATCGGGTACAGTGATTTGCCCCGAATAGGTAGCGTAGTTGCGACCCGCTATTTTGGTGAATTTCAGGGTTTGGCACACGGGTGTTCCGCTGTCGCCTTGCTTCACGGCTACGCGTACCATCAAGTCGTTGTCGTCGGACATCAGCAGCCCCGCAATGTTACCGGTGGTAGCATCGGGTACGCTGAATAATGTCCGCAAGTCGCCCGCTGTGCCTACGGTTAGGTTGGCGAACACCTGCTTAGTGCCGGTGGCATCGTTGGTAGTTTTTGTGGGCGTAGCCAAGTCGTCGCTACAAGCCACAAGGGCAAGCACTGCCACCAGTGTAGCCCAAAGTTTAGTCTTCAATACATTCATAATTGATTCGATAAATTAAAAAAGATAAATAAATTGTGTGATTTTTATTTGAGTGGAGGCTTATTGTCCCCACTCGCTACCGCTTTCGGTAGGGCTACCGAATGTAGATGGTGAACTTGCCCCCCATTCGGTTCCACTTTCGGTGGGATTTCCAAAGGTGGATGGCGAACTTGTTCCCCACTCACTACCGCTTTCAGTAGGATTTCCGAAACCTATCCCTATGTACTTTCCCCATTCGTTGATACCTTCGGTAGGGTCTGCAAAGTTGGCTCCCAAGTTTGCCGGAGCCGACATTGTGTTAAGCACACTTGCTGGCAACGTGGCAGTAAAAGCTTCAGCCAGAGGTGTTTTGTAATACTTTTTTTGCTGCATAAAACGACTCTTCATTGTGTGTTTCTACTTACTGTTTTACGCCGCTTTTAATAAAACGGCGTGCAAAGCAAAAAAAAAAAACGTCGAGCCAAATCGGACCTAACGTTTAACAATATTTTAACTAAACTGCTTTAGTAAGACGACTACGTTACTGCGGTGGCACATCTATCTTTGCCATTTGTGTTTTATAAAATAGTAAGTGCGAAAAAAGTTGTATCGGAAAATCTCGAAAATATATCGCAGCAAATAGTGGGTGTAAAATATCTTTCTGCTACTATTGCTCAATATTTTATTTATTCCGAAGTTTGTTGCCAAAATATCCTTTTGGGTAACGAGCGAGGCCCGCCAGTGGTAGCCGATGTCGTTAGCAACATTGCCACTGTGAATAATTTCGGCCCACGCAGGCTTCTGGGCAGTGCCCAGCTCTCGAATAGGCAGGCATCGATGCTTATAAATGGCCCCGTGACTTCCCAAATTGTAAACAGTGCGGATGGCACGTTGGGGCAGATAAGGCTCAAACAGTGTCAGAAAGTGATTGTTGGGATAGCGTATGGCGGTGGCAATGTTCATTTTTTCGAAGTACTGCAACCCGTGCGGAAAAGTGAGTATTGTGCTTTCGTGGCAGTGGAGGCAGGCTTGGCTAATGCGTTGCATATAGTTGCAGGCGGGGGCATCGTCGTTGTCTAAATAGGTGGTCAGATAGGCCGAAACTTCCTGCTTTGTTGCCAACAAATCGTTTGCTACAATTTGGGCGAATATGTGGCCGAAATGCGAACTGTGTTCGGGTGCCACCTCTACCCACGTAATGGCGGAATAGGCTTGTTTGTGGCGTTGCATCCGCTCTTTGTAGCGTGGTGGAGTGTCTTTGTCTATCAACAAAAACCATTGGAAATCTTGCTCTGTTTGTGCTTTTACGGCAGGCAAACAGTAGGTTTCAAAAAGGCGGAAACGCTCGTCGAGCCAACGCTCTCGCTCTATTTTTCGAAAATATTTGTCCCTATTCCACAGTCGGAGATTAAAACGTGTGAGAATATATTTTTTTACTATCATCGTTATTATATTTATTTTGTTAGATTGGTGAAATGTTTTAAATAATCTCCGTGTTTTTATTGACACTCTTCGATTTTCGGCTCCAATATTTACAGAAAGGGCGAATGCCGCACTCCTCGCACTTGGGGCGACGAGCCGTGCAAATGTATCTGCCGTGTAATATTAGCCAATGATGGGCCTTGGTGAGCAGTTCGCGAGGGATGTGTTGGGTAAGCGTATCTTCCGTTTGTTTGGGAGTTTTGGAGTTGGTAGTGAGCCCGATGCGGTTGGACAAGCGGAATACGTGCGTATCTACGGGCATAGCCGGAGTGTCGAAAGCTACGGCAAGCATCACATTGGCGGTTTTGCGACCCACACCCGGCAGTTTCACCAATTCCTCCATCGTGGTGGGTACTTCGCCGTTATACTTTTCCACCAACATTTTTGCCATTGCCACCAGGTTTTTAGCTTTGTTGTTGGGGTACGATATACTACGGATGTAGGTAAAAACCTCATCTGCAGTACTGTTTGCCAATATTTCGGGTGTGGAAAATTGGGCAAACAGAGGAGGAGTTACCATATTCACTCGTTTGTCGGTGCATTGTGCCGAAAGGGCAACAGCTATCAATAGTTCAAACGGATTGCTGAAGTTTAGCTCCGTTTCGCTGGATGTGGCATTTGCCTGAAACCAATCTAAAACCCCTGCGTATCGTTCTTTTAGTTTCATTGTTGTATATCAGTTTTTGTTGTAACCAAAACGTCTGCTTTGCAGCATTTGCAAAGATACACCATTTTCCGCTGTTGCCAATCTGTGCTATGCGGTTTGCTGTAGCCCGGCATAAAATCGCTACCTTTGTCTTTCGTAAATTATCGACAAACGAAAAAAAAATGACAGCTACCACTTTATTTGAGGAAATTCTTTCGGCCTTTCGGGCAGAAGCCGATGCTGAACGTGCCAAATGGCAAAGAGCGTATATGCGACACCAATTCCAATTTTTGGGTGTAGCAAAGCCTCTGCACAAAGCATTGCTGAAGCCTTATTTGCCCATTGTGCGTAAGGCCGAAACTACCGATTGGCCGCTGATTTTTAACCTTTGGCAGTGCGAATATCGCGAAATGCAGTACGTGGCGATGGAGTTTCTGCACAGCCGACGAAAAACCTTCACTCCTGTGGATATGCCTCATTTGCAAAGACTTATTCTCGAAAAATCGTGGTGGGACACAGTAGATGGCTTAGACAGAATGGTGGGTGATATTGCCGCTCGCTATCCGCAAGTAAAAAGCACTCTTTTAGAGTGGAGCTTGAGCGACAATATTTGGTTGCGACGAGTGGCGATAGACCATCAATTGCTCCGCAAGGCTGACACCGATACAGCTCTGTTGGAACAGGTGATTGTGAATAATTTGGGGCAAAAAGAATTTTTTATAAACAAGGCAATTGGTTGGTCTTTACGTGATTACAGCAAGACAAATCCCCATTGGGTGAGAGACTTCATTGCCCGTTATGCCTCGCAAATGTCAAAGTTGAGCATCCGCGAGGCAAGCAAATACATCTAAAAACGCATCTCCATCACATTGGCGGGTGGCCTGCCTGCCAATAGTTCCCGCTTCATAAAGTCCATATATGGTGCCACGTGGTGGAAAAACCGGAAATAACCGTGGCACAAATAGTTGTGCCCGCTTTCGCCATCGCTACTTGTGGCAAAGCGGTTGCGAGGGCATTCGCCGTGGCAGGCAAACAGATAGCTGCACCGGCGACACTGTTGTGTGAGCGTGTCGAATTTGTCCTGCCCAAACTTTTGCTGTTTGGCAGAGTAC
>JBHBVA010000261.1:0-8970 GCA_041793355.1 Bacteroidota bacterium
ACCCGGCTTCCGTGCAGGAGATGTCCGACCATTTGGTGTTGGGCTTTGAACTTGCTTTTAAATACCGCAACCCGGTGATGTTGCTCACGGACGGAGTTATCGGGCAAATGATGGAGAAAGTGAAGTTACCCGCTTTCCGCCGTCGCCGCACCGAAGCCGAAATCAGGGAGCAATGCCCTTGGGCTACCTTGGGCAAACCCGACAGTCGCAAACCCAATATTGCCACATCGCTGGAGCTGGACACTGTGCTGATGGAGCAAAAAAGCATCCGTGTGCAGGCAAAATATGCCGTGATGGAGAAAAACGAAGTGCGGTACGAAGGCATCGGCTTAGAAGATGCGGACTACGTGCTGGTAGCTTTCGGAGCATCGGCACGTGTGTGTCAGAAGGCTGTGGAGCTGGCTCGTGCCGCAGGCATCAAAGCAGGGCTTCTGCGTCCCATCACTTTGTGGCCTTATCCGTCGCAAGTGTTGGCCGATTTGGCACAGAGGGTAAAGGGCTTCCTCACGGTGGAAATGCATGCCGGGCAAATGGTGGAAGACGTCCGTTTAGCGGTATTGGGCAAAGCTCCCGTACATTTCTACGGTCGCTTAGGTGGCGTAGTGCCATCGCCCGAAGAGGTGTACGAAGCTCTACGCGAAAAGTTTAATATTTGACAATCAATTTCTTAATAATATAAACCGAAGAGTATGGGAATAGAAATTGTAAACCCCGAAAACTTGGTATATGCCAAACCCGAACTAATGAATGATACCACTATGCACTACTGTCCGGGATGTTCGCACGGCGTGGTACACAAGTTGGTAGCTGAGGTGATTGCCGAGATGGGGATGAAAGAAAACACCATTGGGATAGCTCCTGTGGGGTGTGCCGTGCTGGCTTATCAGTATTTGGATATTGACTGGCAGGAAGCGGCTCACGGACGGGCTCCCGCTTTGGCTACAGCCGTGAAGCGGCTTTGCCCCGACAAGTTGGTATTCACCTATCAAGGTGATGGAGACCTTGCCGCCATCGGCACGGCCGAAACGATTCACGCTGCCAATCGTGGCGAAAATATAGCCATCATCTATATCAACAACGGAATATATGGTATGACGGGCGGACAAATGGCACCTACCACCTTGCTGAATATGACAACGGCTACATCGCCATCGGGGCGGATGGAGGCTCACGACGGAAAGCCGCTGGATATGTCGCAATTGTTGGCACAATTGTCGGGAGTGTGTTTGGTAACGCGTCAGGCTGTGCATACGCCCGGACACATAAAAAAGGCCAAACGGATGATTCGGCTTGCATTCGAAAACTCGTTGGCAGGCAAAGGCTTGTCGGTAGTAGAGGTAGTATCTACTTGTAGTTCAGGTTGGAAGATGACTCCGGCACAAGCCAATCAGTGGATGGTGGACAATATGTTTCCGGTGTATCCGCTGGGCGATTTAAAAAACGTGTAGTAACAATCCACCAAACGAAAGAGAAAAAATGGTAACAGAAATATTGATTGCCGGCTTTGGCGGACAGGGAGTGCTTTCGCTGGGCAAGATTTTGGCGTATTCGGGATTGATGGAAGGCAAGGACGTATCGTGGTTTCCGTCGTATGGCCCGGAGCAACGAGGTGGCACATCCAACGTAACGGTGATTTTAAGCGACGGGCGTATCAGCTCGCCGGTAGTGTCTAAATGGGACGTGGTGATTGCTCTGAATCAGCCCTCGCTTGCCAAGTTCGAGGATTCGGTAAAGGAGGGAGGCATTCTCATTTACGACCCCACCACTATCCCCATAAAACCCAAACGCTCGGATATTGCGGTGTACGAGATTCCGGCAACGGAGGCTGCCGCTCAGATGAAGAATGGCAAACTACTGAATATGATAGTGTTGGGTGGTTTATTGAAAATCAGACCCATAGTACAATTAGAAAATGTGCTGAAAGGACTGAAAAAATCGCTTCCCGAACGTCATCACAAACTCATTCCCCTGAACGAGCAAGCTGTTTTGAAAGGGATGGAGATTGTACGAGAGGGATAAATCATCCTTTAGGGAGAAGATAAATTCCCTAAATAATCTATACTTAACAAATCCGTATCGGAGAAAACTTCCGATGCGGATTTGTTTGCATTAAAAAAGATTAAACTACCCTAAAACCCGCAGCCCATACACCATTTTTAGTTTTAAAGGTTTTCAAATTAGCCAAACTTATTTATATTTGCGGGCGTTTTGAGTAAGATTGCAGTTTATCTGCAAACTTTATCGTATAATATCAACCTAATAAAAAAACTTAGTATGAAACAAGTACAGACATTTTTTTTACTGTTTCTGTCCTTAGTGTGTGGTGCCACACTGCACGCACAGCAGACGGAAAATGTTGGATACTTTCGTATTCAAACAAATTATGTACCGGCCTTTGTTTTAGACAATGGAGGTAAGGTAATGACCCGCACCACAAGTGCCGACGCACACCCCAATACGGGAGAAGTGGGCAATTTGAGCGAGATTTGGCAAATTCAAGCAAAAGCTACCGGCGGCTACACCATTATGAACGTTGCTTCAGGTAAAATGGTAGTAACTCCCGGAGGATTGGAGCAACCCCACACTACACAAACCGTAGGAACCACTTATTACATCAAAACAGTAGATAAGAATCTGCGAGTGATAAGTTCGCGAGCCGACTTTTCGGATAAATATTGCTGGCATCGAAACAACAACGTGATGATGGTAAGATGGTCTGAAGACGAAAACTCCAAATGGCGTTTTTTCCCCATAACTGACCCAACCGACCAAGCCGCAATTGCTAATGCTCCTGCCATACGGGCTGCAGTAGCTGCAGTGGGCAACAATCGGGTGTTCAGCATCAAAAATCAGAACGGCTTATATCTGAGCCAAGGTACAGGAAACAATCTGATACTTACGGCTACCCCACAAAATACATCGCAAGCTCATTTGTGGATTTTGGAAAATGCTGGTAATAAATACATTATCCGCAATGCACAAACTTTAAAAACTTTACTTGTAAACACCGCCGGTGTTACCACCTCGGCTACCGGCACCGGATATATCTACATCAAACAAAGTGCAATAGACTCTCACGTAACATTGAGTTCGGGGGCAGCATTTGCCAACCGCACTTGTATTGCGGCATCAAGTAACAACGACAGAGTAGAGCTGGGCAATGCAAGCACATCCGCCCTCACGGCTTCCGATTGGGTATTGGAGCCATCGAGTCGCAGATTTGAAGAGGTGATGAATATTGCCTATGCTGCAACCGGACAAGTGTACACACCTGTACACGGGCAATACTATCGTCTGGTGAACAAAGCACATGTCAATAGGTCTATGACCGGCATTTTGGGGGCAAACACGCTGGAGGGGACCGTTACTTCCAGCAGCAATCACGGCCAAATATGGATGCTTGAAGGTGGTGGCAATACGTGGGCTTTGAAAAACGTGCTGACGGAACAGTACATCGGCAACGACGGAGCTCGTTCGGAGGATTTTAAAACGGGAACAAGCAAATCGAATTTTACCTTACAACGCCCCGACGAGTTTAATTCCGCAGTAGCCTTTCAGGGGCAAAGCTTTGCCTTGCACTGTGCTCAAAGTCAAAATTTTAGAATAGTAGGTTGGTTTGCCGACAATAACGAGTCGCAGTGGTATCTACAACCGGTGGAAATGACCGACAGCTTGCAACAGGCTATTCGGGACACACGCTCTTTTATTGGCGACTTGCACAACAATAAGGCTGCATATAATCAAAAAATGCAAAAGTTCTTTACAGACGCCACTTATTCTCAGCTGAAAGACAATTATGCCTCAATGACTACTGAAGAGTTTCGCACTACATTACAAGCGGAGGGACTGCACGCCGCATTATTTGATATTGCTATGCGGGTGAAAACCGATACGTGGAATCCGAACAATGTAGCAGCCAACCGATTGGAGAAAGGCTTCCGCATAGCCGAATACGCTCCGCACAGTAACGAAGATGTGTGGTACAGAAGATTGGGTATGGACTTTATGTTCTCCCGACTGGTTAATCCTACGGGCATCACAGGGAATGCCGGAGAGGTGATTTTCGTGTTTGTGGAACAAGCTCCGCCTAACTGTACGGTGAAAGCCGAAGTGGTAAGTGGATTTGCCGTTTCGGGTAGGCAGTACGACCTCACTCCGGGCATCAACGCCATCCAATTGGCACAAAAATCGCACATATACGTCTATTACACGCTTAACGAACCCAGCATAAAGCTGGCAGACCGTCCGGCTATCAAAGTACACATTGAGGGAGGACGTGCCAATGGTTACATAGACGCAGCACGCCATACCAACGAAGATTGGCGAACAATGCGTAACCTCGAAAGCGAAGGATTTTTTCAAGATGGAGAAATTCGCCTAAAGGCCCGCAATCATACCAATTACGTGATGCATCGAGGTGGTAATGGTTCTCGCGGATTGTACGAACTGGATAACAACGACGAGTGGATTTACAACGGTACGGACTACGGCATAATAGGATTGCTGGACTTGCATCAGGAACACATTCAAGCCTCTCGCGACTTGGCCGGGCTGAGCGAGTATAGCGAATACTTCAACTGCCGTTATACAGCAATGTCGTCAGCCGATGGCAACCCTCACGCCACAAGCTTTGGTACTTACTATCCCGGTGTGGGCAATTATATGAGTTTTGCCAAATTCACCAAAGGGTGGGAAAACGACGAAGGAGCTCCCATCTGGGTGTGGGCCCACGAAAACGGACACCTGTTTCAAGGTCCTGTAAACTTTGCGGGAATGACGGAAGTGTCGGTAAACCTATTCTCGCAAGTATCTGCTTGGAAGCGGGGCTCAAGCGTAACACGTGGTGTGCCCTTGAAAAGTGCCATAACCAAGTTCCACGCAAAAGCATTCTATGCCGACTATGGGGGTTCAGAGCTGATGCGTATGTACTGGCAGCTGTATCTGTATTACGAAGTGCTGGGACATCATCCCGGCTTCTACACCAAAGTATTCAATCGGCTTAGAGCCGACCGTATGACCCGTTCGGTCAATCCGAACAGTCCGCAAAGCGGATGGAACAACTATCTGAAGTTCGCTCGTATTTGCTCAGAGGTAGCCCAAGAGGACCTTTCGGAGTTTTTCGAATTCTACGGATTCTTTATCCCCGTAACTAACAGAACAGTAGGGGACTACAGCAACACCTATTTTACAACACCTCTGCAGGATATTAACAGGACTAAAGCTCTTATGGAACGCTATCCGGTGAAACGGAAAAACCTGCTTTTCATCGACGACCGCATCGAGCTTGAGCAAGCAACGCATCGCGATGCACAGCCCGGCGAAATGAAACACGCAAGTTCATACGTGGCCACTCCCGGCGTAGCTTCCGAAGTGGGTGATGTGGGTATGTACACCGCATTTGCAAAAAATGCACCGTCGGTTGCCGTTACGGCCGTGAGACAGGTAGAGCGTACATTCCAGCTAAAAACAACTAATGCCGTGGGCTACAAGGTGTACGACGGTACAGGACAGTTGGTATTCGTATCCAACGAACACACTTTCACCATCCCCACCAATATCGACATCAACCGAATTACGATAAAAGTAGGTGGTGGCGACGGACAAGAAATAGAGGTGGTACAAAATGGACAGATATTGCAACAATACAACGTGCCTGCCGTGTTCTCGTATCGACACGGATTGGATGTGGCCGCCGATGTGGATGCAATTATCACGGAATACACCATCCACAATCCTGAGCTAAACAAATCGCTAACAACCAATACCTTACCTACCGAAAGCAATGTGGCACGTTTTGCTATTGTTGCCGGAAGCATAGGCGAAGGAGTGTATATCTACAACATTGAGCAAAGCAAATGGCTGTCGTACAACTCAACAACCGACGGCCCAAGCAAAGTAGTTTTGGTAGCCGACAAAGCTCAAGCCAAAATGTGGGCCATACAACCCGAAAACGGCGAAAAAACACGTTTCGACGTATTCCCCTACAGTGCCACAACAGGCATTACGGGCAACAGTGGCTGGAACTGGCACGGAGGTATAAAGCAACCAAATCCATTGGGCTTCTTCGATGTGGACGACAGATACTCTGTGTGGACATTTATTCCTACACACAGCACCAACTCCATCGGTTCGGCAACTAAGGATGCCGACGGCAGTGGCGAAGTGTACGACTTGTCTGGTCGCCGAGTGGAAAAAACTCAACCGGGCAAAGTGTATGTACGTAACGGACAAGTATTTATCGCCAGATAAACATACTTGCTCTGTCTGTAAAAAACATCAAGGATAACACAAATCGGAAAGGCTTTCCTGCAAAACGGGAAGCCTTTCGTCTTTTTAGAACACAGACGTACCTTACAAACTTCACATTTTGAGACTATTGCAAATTTTGGAGCCCGTGCAACGGTCTCATTTTTGCAGAAACAGCAAGCAGACTGCCATACGAGCCCTTAAATTATCGATACAAACAAAAATTTTTACATAAAACCTTGTTACTGACCAAACCTTGTCTATCTTTGCACGATTTTATCGGTAGGAATCATCATCCCACCTTTTATCAATAGATTTTTTTTCAATTTAACAACAATGCAAATTATTTTATGAGGAAAATACACTCGTATTTTATTCTGCTCTTGCTTATGTTGTGTAGCGTTTCGGTGTTGGCACAAACCGTTGCCGATGGTTACTACCGCATTCGAGTGGGAGCTACACCAGATTTTGCTTGGGAAAACGCCGGCAAAGTGGTGATTCGCACCAATGCAGCCAATCCTGAAACAGGAGCGGCAGGCGATTTGAGCGAAATGTGGCACATCCAAGCCAAAAGCACCGGAGGATATTCCATTACGAACGTGGCTACGGGCAAGGAGGTGATAGCCCCATCTGCAAACGACATACCGCATAGTACGGGGACAACAGGTAGCACTTTTTACATCAAAGCACCGGACAACGATGCTTCGTTGCGAGTGATAAGTCCCCAGTCGAGCTTCAGCGGTCAAACGTGTTGGCATAAGGATGCAAGAGGTAATGTAGTTAGATGGAGTAGTGATGCCGCCAACTCGCAATGGCGGTTTATCCCCATCACCGATGAAGCGGAATTGGCCATCATTCGGAATGCGGCACCCATACGTTTGGCTGCGGAATTTTTGGGTACACGCAAAGTATTCAGTATCAAAAATCAAAATGGGTTGTATCTGAGTCAAGGCGAGGGAGATGCAGTAACGCTTACGGCTTCGCCGCAAAATACCTCGCAAGCCCATTTGTGGATTGTGGATAATGCAACGGGAAAATACGTAATCCGCAATGCTCAAAGTTTGAAGGTGCTTACATTCGCATCCACTACAACTACTTCTGCTACAATTAGTTATTCATACATCAAACAAAGTGCGGCAGGTTCGCCTTATATAACTATCGCATCCGGTGGGTTGTTTGCGGATGGTACGTGTCTTTCGGTATCGGGTAGCAACGTCATATTGGCCAATGCAAGTGCTTCATCACCAACTACTTCCGATTGGACGTTTGAGCTATCGAGTCAAACCTTTAACGATGTGATGAATGCCCTGTTTGCCGAACAAGGGCGTGTGTATGCTCCCACAAGCGGAGCGTATTATCGTATTGTGAACAGGTATTATCCCGATAAGTCGCTGGTTCACTTTATGGGAGCTACTACGCTGAATGCCACTACTACGTCGCAGACGGACTATAGTCAGATTTGGCGTTTAGAGGGCAGCGGCACTACGTGGGCGTTAAAAAATATCTTGACCGAGCAGTATGCCCAAAACAATAGCGGACGTTCTGTCCCTTTCACTTCCGGAGCATCTCCCTCCAATTTCACACTGAGACGGCCTAACGAGTTTTCTTCTGAGGTTTCGTTTCAAGCTGCAACAGGACAAGGTTTGCACTCCAATGCGAGCTTCAATATAGTAGGTTACAATTGGGATTCAGAGGCTTCGCAATGGTATTTGCAACCGGTGGAGATAACCGCCCAGATGCAAATGGATATTGAAGCCATTCGCTCGTCTGTAAGCGACTTTCAGGTAAACAGAGAGAGCTACAACCAAAGGTTACTCACGCTGTTTACCGATGCTACCTGCACCGAGCTGAAAAGTGAGTATCAGTCAATGACGGAAGCGGAGTTTCAAGCCGCTATATCTTCTTTGCCCGCTCCGTTGCAACAGATGGCTTTGCGAGTAAAAAAGGATACTTGGAATAGCAATAACACCACAGCAAACGCATTAGAAAAAGGCTTCCGCATAGCTACTTATGCCCCCACAAGCAATCCGAGTTTGTGGAGTTCGAAACTAAAGATGACCTACGCCTTTTCTCGTTTGGTAAACCCCACAGGTATTACGGGCGAAGCCGGACAGATTGTTTATCTGTATGTGCAAGAAGTGCCGGCTAACTGCTCCGTGAAGTTGGAATTGGTTTCCGGATTCAGCACTACGGGTATGCTGTTCGACTTGCAACAAGGGGTAAATGCCATTTTCTTGCCTTACAAAGGGCATCTATATCTATCGTACACCATTGACAATGTGGATATTAAACTGGCTGACCGCCCCAACATCAAAGTACACATAGAGGGAGGACGTGCCAACGGCTATTTCGATGCCTCACGCCACACCAATGCCGATTGGACGGCGATGCGAAACTTGTCGGGCGAAGGATTCTTCCAAGATGCTGAAATCCGATTAAAGGCGAAACGCCACAATAATTATGTGTTGCACAAAACGGCATTGTTAGGACTTGAAGATAGTGGTGAATGGACTTACAACGGAGTGTATTATGGTGCGACCGGTATATTGGAGAAGCATCAGCAACACGTACAATGGCAACACGATTTGATAGCCTTGAACGAATATTACGACTACTTTAATTGTCGTTTTACGGCAATGTCAAACTCAGAAATGGGCTTTCCTTATGCTCACTTATATGGTACGTATTATACAGGTGTAGGAAACTATATGAGCTATGCCAAGT
>JBHBVA010000262.1:0-10789 GCA_041793355.1 Bacteroidota bacterium
AGGGTCGCGAAAGTGCATATTGGGCGATGCCATATCTATTTTGGCACGAAGTACCATTTTGCCTTCTTCCACCTTTCCGTCGGTCATTGCTTGAAACAGAGCCAAGTTTTCGTCCACCGAACGGTTGCGATACGGGCTTTCCGTTCCTGCCGTTGTGGGCGTACCTTTTTGGCGGGCAATTTCCTCTGCCGACTGTTCATCTACATAGGCTTTTCCCTCCTTGATAAGGCGAACTGCCAAGTCCCACAGTTGCTGAAAATAGTCCGACGCATAATAAAGATTTGCCCACTCGAACCCCAGCCAGCGGATGTCCTCCATAATGGAGTCCACGTATTCTACATCCTCCTTCACGGGATTGGTGTCGTCAAACCGAAGGTTGCAGATTCCGCCATATTTTTGAGCAATGCCAAAGTCCATACAAATAGCCTTAGCGTGCCCGATGTGCAAATATCCGTTTGGTTCGGGCGGAAAGCGGGTTTGCAGTCTGCCGTCGTTTTTGCCCTCTTTCAGGTCGTTCTCCACAATCACTTCAATAAAGTTGAGGCTTTTTTTTGCCTCCTCTTGCTTCACGCTGTTATCTCCCGATGTCATTGTCTGTATGTCTAAAAAATTTCTGTTGTATTCAAATCAAAAAAAAGCATCTCGCTGAATGCCTGCACAAAAGTACAAAAAAGATGCTTACTTTTTAACTCCCTCAAAAATAGCCGGCTTATTCCTCCGAAAGGAATTTGACGTATAGTTCTGTAAAATGGGATGTTTCCTCACTCGCATTGCTCTGATACTTTTCCAGAATCTTTTCGGCCTCTTTTTGAGCTGCTTCCGCTTCGCAAAATTCCATTTTCATTGTATGCTCCAACGCTTTTTGGGTGTATTCCACCGCCCTACGAGCATCCTGCTCCACCTGCGAGGTGCAAGCTGCAAAAACCCACAACAAGGGTGTGAACATAAAGCTTTGTCGCACAATTTCCCGTATCTTCATCATAACCTTTTTGTGTTGCCTGATTGCCGACAAATGTAGTAAAAATCTTTGTTTTTAAGCAAAAAACAGGGGATAAAAGCATCTCTTTCCCAGTTTTTCCGTACCTTTGTGGCCGAAATGGAGCAACAGGCAGGAGCTATTCTCCCACTGTTTACCATCCGTATCGGTCGAGTTTTTGCCGGATTGTTTCGCAACAATGGAAATAGCCGAACAAGCGTCGGATATTGAAAATACCGGGTTGGGATAATAAAATGTGCAACAAACCGATAACAACGAAGCTGATACGTAGCCGGGCAAAATACTTGCCGGCCGTTTTAAGGACGCTACGGGTTGTGGCGTAGTTTAAAAAAAATAAAATTCAACAAAATGACAAAAATGCAAGTAGCCGAAGCCAAGGGTAAACTTGGTGTGCTTTCGGTAGGTGTGGGAGCGGTAGCCACCACATTTATGGCAGGAACGTTAATCGCTCGCAAGGGTTTGGGCGTGCCTGTGGGTTCAATCACGCAATTGGCAACAATGCGTATTGGCAAACGCGAAGAAAACAACTTCCCCAAAATTAAAGATGCTGTGCCTTTGGCAGACCTCAACGACATCGTATTCGGTGGTTGGGATATTTTTGAGGACAACGCTTACGAAGCAGCTGTACACGCAGAAGTGCTTACAAAAGAGGACCTCGAAAAAGTGAAAGACGAGATGCAAGCCATCAAACCAATGAAGGCTGTGTTTGACCAAGACTTTGTAAAACGTCTGAACGGAACGTGGGTGAAAACAGGTGCCACCAAGTGGGACTTGATGGAACAAGTGAAACAGGACATCGAAAACTTCAAAAAAGAACACGGAGTAGAACGTGTAGTGATGATTTGGTGTGGTAGCACGGAAGTATTCACTCCGCTGAGCGACGTACACAAAAGTTTAGCAGCTTTCGAAAAAGGGCTCCGCGAAAACCATCCGGACATCGCCCCCTCAAACATCTACGCATACGCAGCCGTATCAATGGGCATCCCCTACTTGAATGGTGCTCCTAACCTTACGGTGGATATGCCTGCAATGTGGGAATTGGCCGAAAAAACAGGTGCTCCTATTGCCGGCAAAGACTTCAAAACAGGGCAAACAATGATTAAAACCGTGTTGGCTCCGATGTTGAAAACCCGTATGCTGGGTCTTAGCGGTTGGTTCTCTACCAACATCTTGGGTAACCGCGACGGTGAAGTATTGGACGATCCGGGTTCATTCAAAACCAAAGAGGAATCGAAACTTTCGGTTATCGATACTATCTTGCAACCCGAATTGTATCCCGAGCTATACGGAGAAGTACACCACAAAGTACGCATCAACTATTATCCACCTCGCAAAGACAATAAAGAGGGCTGGGACAACATCGACCTCTTCGGTTGGTTGGGCTACCCAATGCAATTGAAAGTGGACTTCTTGTGTCGCGACTCAATTTTGGCCGCACCTTTGTGCCTCGACCTCGTATTGTTTGCCGACTTGGCTAAGCGTGCAGGAATGAGCGGTATTCAAGACTGGCTGTCGTTCTACTTCAAGAGCCCAATGCACGAGCCAAACAAAATTGCCGAGCACGACCTCTTTATCCAATACGTGAAGTTGAAAAACACGCTTCGCCAAATGATTGGAGAAGAAACTATCGACTATTTGGACTAAAAAATACCCAAGTAAATTTTTCATAATGATAAAAAGCCGCTCCTACATTCAGGGAGTGGCTTTTTATTTTGACAAAACCAACTATTTCTTAATATAAAAATACAGACACAATCTCCGTAGTAGTAGTACGGAAAGCATATTTAGGCATAAATGTAATCTCCGTAGTAGTACGGAAAGCATATTTAGGTGTAAATGCAATCTCCGTAGCAGTACGGAAAGCATATTTAGGTGTAAATACAATCTCCGTAGTAGTACGGAAAGCATATTTAGGCGTAAATGCAATCTCCGTAGTAGTACGGAAAGTATATTTAAGGTGTGAATAGAATTTCCGTAGCAGTACGGAGATTTATATACTAAAAAAACTAATATATATGCGATACTACAACATATATATTAGCTTACATATTTAATGGGCGGAAATATAGATTTGTCTAAAGAACCCGTGAAGGCGATCTCTATTATCAACTTATCCGCTCCACGCTTTTCACACCTCGCACGGTTTTCAGCTTCTTTACAAGCCCTTTCAACGTTTCCGTATTCTTCAGATTCACAGACAGAGTGCCTTGAAACAGACCGGCATTGCTCTCGATACTGATGGAGCGGAGCTGCACATCTGCCTCTTTGGAGATGAGCGAAGTCATATTTGCCACGATGGAAATATCGTCCTGCCCCAGCACTCGCAAAGTGATGGTGTACATACTGCCCGACTGCCCCGACCAACGTGCAGCCAACACACGATACGCAAAGCGGGAGAACATATCGGGAGCGTTTGGGCAATTTTTCTTGTGGATTTTAATGCCCTGCGACGAAACAAAACCAAACACTTCATCGCCAAAAATAGGGTTACAGCAGCGTGCCAACTGGTATTCGATACCTGTCAAATCGTGTCCGAGCACCAGCTCGTTTGCCGATTGCACAATCTGACTTTCAGCCGGTTGCATCAAAAAATTTTCGGCACTCACCGTTTCCGAACGCTCTTTCTGTTCGGCATCCTTCCGCCCCATTTCCACATACAGGTCTATCACGTTGTTCACGTCCAGATGCCCGATTGCCATATCCACGTAAAAATCGGTTACGGTTTTGAAGCCCAGCTTTTTAATCACCCTCATCAGCGTGGCCTCATCCTCGTCTATCTTCCGATTTTTCATTCGCCGCTTCAACTGCTCCTTTGCCAATTCGGCCTGCTTGTTTGCTTCCTCTTTCAGGGTTTGGCGTATTTTGTTGCGAGCCTTGTTGGTGGTTACCACATTCAGCCAATCCTGTTTTGGAGTTTGATTGGGCGAGGTGATAATCTCTATTTGGTCGCCACTGTTGAGCTTGTGCTTGATGGTTACGTGTTTGCCGTTCACCTTACCGCCAACGCACTGCGTTCCCAGTTTGGAGTGGATGGAAAAAGCAAAATCCAAAATAGTAGCCCCTTTGGGCAAGCGGTGCAAATCCCCTTTGGGCGTAAACACATATATCTCTTGGTCAGACACTTCCAACTTAAACTCTTCCAAACGCTCGTTGGTGGCGGCATCGTTATTTTCCAGTGCCTCACGCAGGTTTGCCAGCCATTCGTCCACACCAGCCTGCCCCCTCACACCCTTGTATTTCCAGTGTGCGGCAAGTCCCCGTTCTGCAATTTCGTCCATCCGTTGCGTGCGGATTTGCACCTCCACCCAACGCGATTGCTGCCCCATCACCGTAATGTGCAACGACTCGTAACCGTTGCTTTTGGGGATGGACAGCCAGTCCTTCAGCCGCTTGGGATTGGGCTGATACAAGTCCGTGATGATAGAATACACCTGCCAGCATTCGGCTTTCTCTTTGTCCGCAGGCGAGTCCAACACGATGCGTATGGCAAAAAGGTCGTAGATGTTTTCAAACTCTATCTTCTGCTTTTTCAGCTTGTTGTGAATGGAGTGGATAGATTTTGTCCGCCCTTTTATTTCGTATTTCAAACCAGTGGCTTTCAGCTTTTCGTCGATGGGGCGGATAAACTCGGCAATGTAGCGGTCGCGACTTTCCTGACTTTCGTTTATCTTTTGCGAAATAAAGTCGTAAGTGGGGCGGTCGGTGTATTTGAGCGACAGGTTTTCGAACTCCGACTTTATTTTGTATAAGCCCAACTTGTGAGCCAACGGAGCGTACAGATACGATGCCTCCACCGACAGTTTCAGCGTCAATGCTGCATCGCCGTCGCCTGCCGAACGCATCAAACACAAGCGATGGGCAATTTTCACCATTATCACCCGAATATCTTCTGCCATCGTAAGCAGTAGTTTCAAGTAATGCTCCGAACTCAAACCCACTTCTTTCTGTTCCAGTTCGTCCACCTTTACTAACCCCTTGATAATGTCTGCCACGTCGGCAGAAAAGGTCTTTTGCACATCGGCAAGAGCGATGACACCCTCACTCACAAGACGATACAAAAACAAGGCTTCGAGCGTAGCATTGCTCAGCCCCAGTTCGTCCACCAACACGATGGCAACATCTAACCCCAATAGTAGCTCGTTGTGTCCGTCCCTTGCGGGATTGTATTGCCCGCTTCGCACAGCCCGACGTATCAGTTGCCTTGCTTGGCGGGTGTGCAAACTTGCCCCTTGAGCCTGCATCAGTGCCACCAGTGTTTTATATTTGTGTAGGAAGAGCTTGCGTTCTTCCGCCGAAAAAATTTCTTGTTGAATGTTTCCTCCCATAATCTTGCCCTCGTTAAAAAAAGTGTGATTTTTCGCAAAAGAGATTGACACAAAGATACGTCCTTTTTCAAAAATCCGTTCTCTTTCACATAAAAAAGATGCTATTTGCTTGCATTTTCAACTCGCATTCCGCAACAGAAAAAAGGGAGAGCCACCTTGGAATATTACATTACTGATGCGTAACAATAGGGAGCATCACCCCACAGTTCGGGTTGTTTACATCTTCCTTGAGGTTGTTTGATGCTCGATTTGGATTTCGTGTCTAAAGAATCCCTGAATTTCACCACTGCATTCTATCTGTAAAAGAGATATTTCAAATACATTCAGTTATGAAATAAATACATATCTTTGCGTCTTTAGTAACAGCAAAGTATGATTTCTATTTGCATTCCCATTTACAATTTCGACGTAACCAATCTTGTTACGGAGCTACACAAGCAGGCTTGTGAGTTGAATGTTCCGTTCGAGATAGTGTTGCTGGATGATGCCTCGCAAGAGGAGTGGAAGCAGATAAACCGTTCGCTGGCCGGGTTGAGCAAGGTACATTACACCGAGTTGCCACACAACGTTGGTCGTTCCAAAATACGCAATCTGCTGGCACAGAAAGCTCAATATCCATACTTGATATTTATGGACTGCGATATGATGGTAGTGAAGAATGATTTTTTACGCAACTATCTGAATATCTGCAAAAAGGATGTCGTTTGTTCGGGTGGGCGAATCTATCCTGCCCAACCGCAAGAGGCCAAATACATTCTGCACTGGACATTCGGCGTGAACCGTGAAGTACAAGATGCTACTTTTCGCAACAGGCATCCCAACAAGCGTTTTTTAACCAACAACTTTCTGATAGACAAAGAGATACTACTCCACCTAAAATTTGACGAGCGACTGGCAGGCTACGGCTACGAAGATATATTGTTTGGCTACGAGCTAAGCAAACTAAACATCCGCATACAACACATCGATAATCCACTGTGCCACGTGGGATTGGATGCCACGCCTGTGCTACTTAAGAAGATGCAACGCAGTTTGCACAATTTGCATTTCATCAATCACATTACACGGCAGGACCCTCAGTTTGCACAAACGGTGAAAATATTACGTGTGTTTCAAATCCTGAACAGATGGAAACTGACTCGAATTGTGGCAAGCCTTTTCCGCAATTTTCAACGTCAGTTAGAAAGAAACCTGCATAGCGAAAAGCCCAGTTTGTTCCTGTTCGACCTTTATCGCCTTGCCTACTTGTGCCATATCCATCACAGTTAGCCTTTCCTCGAAATAACCGAGTGGACTGAACTTCAAACTTTTTTTGCCATAAATATACTGCCCCTTTGCACCACATCAGCCTGTGGAGTGTAGGCATCGTGAAAGAAAATCAGCCTGCGTTGCTCGTTCACAGCATCACGCAACACTTGCAATTTGGCTTCTACAGAGGCTTCGGCATTTACGTCGTATGCCGAAATCCAGCCCAACGACACGTGGCAAGCTGTGGGTATCACATCGCCCGGCACCAAGTAGTTTCGCCCTACTCCATCTATATGGCACACCAATTGCCCGGCCGTGTGCCCGTCGTAAATCTTTATCTTAAAATACTCATCCAGAGCCATTTCGCCGTCCAAAAGTTGTAGCTGTCCGCACTGCCACAAAGGCAAAAAGTGTCGGAGCAGAAACGAGTCCGCTTCCAAAAAGCCGGGATTGGTTGCCACCTGCCACTGACGGCTACTGCACCAATAACGAGCTTTAGGGAAAGTTGCAACCCACTGCCCTTCAGCGGTGTTATGGGTAGATGCTCCGCAATGGTCGAAATGCAGGTGCGTAAGTATCACATCCGTAATGTCTTCCGGGTGAACACCTTCTTCCCTCAAGCAGACATCTACCCGCTTCACATCCGAAAAGCGATAGTAGGCAAATTCGGTGGCATCCTCAGCCCCAATACCAGTGTCTATCAACACCTTTCGTCCGTTGCCTTCGGCAAGCACACAACGCATTGCCAATCGGCAAAGATTGTCCTGCGAGGGATACTTTTTACTCCACGCCCGCTTGGGAACAGCTCCGAACATTGCTCCACCATCCGCCAAAAAGAAACCTGTTTCTATGGTTTTTATCCGATACATTTGCTCCGAAAAAATTGTACTTTTGCACAAAAGTAAAGAAAAGACAACAAAAATATGCTGATTGCCCAACAAAAAAGGAAAGAAAACATTGCCGAATATGTGCTGTATATGTGGCAGATAGAAGACACCTTACGTGCTTACAATCTGGACACGGATGCCATAGAGAAGCAAATAGTAAGCCGCTACGATGTGACCGACAACGTGAAGCAACAGATACGAGCGTGGTACAACGACTTGGCTGAAATGATGCGGGTAGAACGAGTGGAACACGAGGGGCATCTGCAAATAAACAAAAACGTGGTGATGCAACTCACCGAGCTGCACAGCGAACTACTCCGCAACCCTGCCGAAAGCGATTACTCGTCCGTATATTATAAAACTTTGCCTTTTATTGTGGAGTTACGGAGTAAAAATCCCAACAAAGGCATTAGCGAACTGGAGACTTGTTTTTCAGCACTTTACGGCTTTCTATTGCTCCGCTTGCAACAGAAGCCTGTGTCGGGCGAAACACAGGCCGCCATCACTCAAATAAGTGCGTTGCTCCGTATGCTGTCGCAAAAGTGGCAACAAAGGGCGGAGTGAAATAAGGACTTCGCCTGCAATCAAGAGAACCGGATGATTCTGCTACTCAAAAAAAATATCCCCGAAAGTCATAATAATAAACTTTCGAGGATATTTTCTTTTCGCCAATGGCTTAGAGTTATCCGTTTTCTGCGTTTGTTACTTCAACGCAGCCAACAATTGTTTTGCTGTTTCGTTAGCAGGATCAATAGCCAACAGCAAATTTGCATATTTCAACGTGTTAGCTTTATCATCTGCCTTGTAGTAGTAAACAGCCAAATATCCATAAGCCTCTTTCAGGTCGCTCGACGTAGAGTTGGCATCTCTGGCAAGTATCACTTCTATTGCTTTTTCGTAGTAAGGTTTTGCCAAACCTTTGTCCGTTTCGGGGTCAAGCAGAGAATTGGCACGTGCCCTCCAAACGTGTCCGATAGGAGCATCGGGACGTTTCTCAATCACCTGAGCAAATGCAGAATCGGCTTTGGTCAGGAGGTTCGTTTTTTGCTCGCCCTCTGCCGATGAAGCAGCCAAATAGTTGTAACGTCCAAGCGTAAACAGGTCTGTTGCAGCTACTTTCTCTGCAGGCAACCCGGCTACATACTTACCATAATATTCCGCAGCAGTAGCATAACGCTTCTCATCGGCAACAGCCGTAGCAATATCCTTGTACACATTCACCTCTTTGGGGTCGAGGGCTACAGCTGCACTATATTGCTCCAAAGCCTTGTCTATCTGTCCATTTTTCAACAGCACTTCACCATAAACGAGGTAGTCTCTTGCTATTTTTTTCACCTTATCCTCTTTCAGCGAGAAAAGTTTTTCAGCCACAGGCAATGCCTTGTCATATTGCTTAGTGTCATTCAGCACATACAATTTCAAGCGGTTCAATACAAAGTTGTTAGGCTCTTTCGCTAAGTTGCCATCCAACAATTGAGAAGCCTCGTCCATTTGTTTCAAGAAATAATACGCCCCTGCAAAACGCACCACATCATTCATCGAATACAAGTTGGAAGGGAAAAACAGCTTGTAGCTTTCAATCGCTTTAGCATATTGCCCGCGAGAAAAATAGTAACGTCCGAAATCGCGGTTTATCAACGTCAGGTTCGGATTCAACTCTAAGGCCTTGTTCAGCTTTTCCATTGCCATTTCGGGATTGATTACCTCATACACTTGAGCCGACTTCAAATACGCCAACACATTTTGGTCATCGTAGTAGTTTGCCATATCGTAGTGTTTGGCAGCTTCGCCCATTAGTGCCGACATTTCCGAACTTCCTGCTTCCGTTTTGGCACTTTTCACGTATGCAAAATCACCTTCTGCCAAATAAGGTATTGGCGACTTTTTATCTGCTTTTTTCGCTTTTTCAATACGTTCGGCTACTTTTGCTTCGTGTCCTGTGTAAAAATAAGCTTCGGCAATGGCAACCAGAACTTCCACATTTTTCTTTTCCTTTTTTTCAACTTGCGAAAATTCTGCCTCAGCAGCTTTCACATCACCTTTTTTCAGTAGGTATTTACCCACTCCCACTCGTGCCAAACTATAGTTTGCATCAGCAGCCAAAGCCTTGTCGTAGTAAGATTTTGCTTGCTCCTCATCACCGTTTGCAAAAGCAATTTCGCCCAAATAATAATTACTTTCGGCCGGATTAGAAGCCATTTCTCTCTCAAACAATTGTTTTGCTACATCCAACTCGCCTGTTCTATAATAGAACACTCCCAAGCCGGAAGACTGTGCCACCGACACTGCCGACACCAAAACCATCAACAGTGTGCTTAAAAGTACTTTCTTCATATCTATCTGTGTATTAAATTGTTATAGTTTTTCTTTTAATGATACCACCCGCATCGGACGGGTTCCGGGGACCAATCCCGACTTTAACACAATGCGTTGTCCCTTGTCGCCACCCACAAAGTGGGCAAATCCCGATGGCAATCCGCCGTGCATATCCGTCAGCAACATATACACGCTACGAGTAAGCGGATATTTGCCCAGTGCCAAGTAGGCTGGATAGGGCTTGTAACTTTCATCGGCAAAGGCAGGATGATTGAGGCTGACGGACATTACTCGTATCTTGTCGTTGAACGACAGGTGCAACGAGTCGTGCGGATTACTTATCCAATTTACCCCTATTACGCCTAACGCATTTTTGTTTTCGCTCACAAAATTCAAAACCTCCTCGCTGCTCGAGAGCGACTTTAAGTGCTTTGCCAGTGCAACTCCACCGGCCAACGTGTCCTTCAAATAGCGTACCGTGCTGGAACTGGGATTGTCGAATACAAAACGTATTTCATTCGTATTGCCCGATTTCGCAACAGGGTTCACCTCGTTCCACTTTGAAATTTTCCCCGTCAGTATATCCACCAATGCCTTTCTGCTTATCAGCGTATCAGTGTTCGCCTTATTCACAATCAAAGCGATACCATCTATTGCTACTTTTTGCGAACGCAATCGACGCTTTCGTTCGGCAATGGTAGCCTTTTCTGCCGCTGTGAGTTCACGATAGGCAAATGCCAAACGGATGCTGTCCTTCAGCAAGTTGTTTATCACATCCACCTCGTTACCCACCACCAAATCTATCTGAGCAGCATCGTATTCCGATTCAAACACTACCACCTGCTCGGCTATCACTTTGGCAATATTTTCATCACTTATCACCTGAGCTACACCGCTGGTAGGAGTGTCAGTTCGTTTAGGAGTAGAACTTTTGTTACAAGCCCCCCACCCCAACGCTGATATTGCAAGCAATAAGAGTATTTTATTTTTCAACATACTAACCTTCAAAACTATAT
>JBHBVA010000263.1:0-5329 GCA_041793355.1 Bacteroidota bacterium
GACAAATATAAATATCCCCAACTCCGTTACAACCATCGGAAACAGTGCATTTGGGGGTTGCACAGGGTTGGCAAGTATAAATATTCCAAATTCCGTTACAAGCATCGGAAACAGTGCATTTTCGAATTGCACGGGATTGGCAAGTATAAATATTCCAAATTCCGTTACAAGCATCGGAGAAGATGCATTTTGGCATTGCACAGGGCTGACAAGTATTAACGTAGATGCAGCAAACCCGGCTTATACCTCACAGGATGGAGTGTTGTATAACAAAACCAAAACCATACTATATACCTGCCCTGCAAAAAAAAACAGGAGAGTTTGTCATTCCTAACACCATAACAAGCATCAAAGATGGAGCATTCTTGCATTGCTCGGAGCTGACAAGTATAAAAATGCCAAATTCGGTAACAAGCATCGGAATACGTGCATTCTATGAATGTTCCAAGCTAACAGACATCAATATCGCAAATTCCGTAACCGAAATCAAACGCGACGCATTTTATGGCTGTTCGGGACTGACAAGTATAAACATCCCAAACTCCGTAACAAGTATAGGTAGCTCTGCATTCGAGGGTTGCTCGGGGCTAACAACGTTAAGCATAGGAAACTCCGTAACAAAAATCGGGGTAGGTGCATTTCTCTGTTGTTCAGGATTAACAAGCATCAACATCCCTAATTCCGTAACTGAAATCGAGGAAGATGCATTTTCAAATTGCACGGGACTAACAACGTTAAGCATAGGAAACTCCGTAACAACTATCGGAAAAAGTGCATTTGAGGATTGCTCGGCATTAACAAGTATCAACATCCCAAACTCCGTTACAAACATCGGAGAAGGTGCATTCTTCGGTTGCTCGGAGCTGACAACCTTAAACATAGGAAACTCTGTAACAAAAATCGGAGAAGGAGCATTCTGGGATTGCTCGGGGCTGACAAGTATAAATGTGGATGAAACCAATGCTATTTACACCTCTCAGGACGGTGTGCTATATAGCAAGGACAAAGCCACTCTGCATACCTGCCCTGCCGGCAAGGCGGGGGAGTTTATCATTCCTAACTCGGTAACAAGCATCGGAAAAAGAGCATTCGCAGGTTGCTCGAAGCTGACAAGCGTAAATATCCCCAATTCGGTAACAAGTATAGGAGAAATAGCATTCTCGGATTGCTCGGGACTGACGAGCATCAATATCCCTAATTCCGTAACTGAAATCGAGAAATATGCATTTTCGGATTGCACGGGGTTGCAAGAAGTTACCGTAAATTGGGCTACACCGTTGGCAATAGCCAAAAATATTTTTAACGAAGTCCCCATCAATAACGTTACATTGCGTGTTCCTGCGGGTACGGTTGAGCTGTATCGCCAAGCGGATGGGTGGAAGAACTTTGGAAACATCGTGGAAAAAGACAAGAAAGTAACAAAGCCGTAGGGTTTCCTTCCCCTCTTATACCTTCAATCCCTCTCTCCCAAGCGGAGAGGGGGATTTTTTTCTTTGCCAAACCCTGCCCCAAAGAAAGTACCGGTCGTCCGAATCATTTGGGACAACCTCTGTAACAGTGCTTTAATGTTTCTTTAATAGCTATACAACGGGTGGTTTGTGCATCACCACTTGGCAATACTTCCGTTGTTTCGGACAAGTATAACGGAATAACCGGGAAAATGCTTCAACAAGGCTCGCCCCTTTTTTTCGCCCAGCACCATCACAGAAGTACTGATACCGTTAGCCACCTCCGCCGATGCTCCTACCACCGTAACACTAACCAAGCCTGTGGCAGGATAACCGGTTCGGGGGTCGATGATGTGCGAATAGCGAGTACCGTCAATTTCGGCATATTTTTCGTAGTTGCCCGATGTTACCACCGCCTTTTCGGTCAGCTTCAGCGTGCGAATAGACTGTTCGGGACGAAACGGATGGGTAATGCCCACTCGCCAATGCGACCTGTGCGTAGGATGCCCCCAAGTTGCCATATCGCCCGATGCGTTCACTATTCCGCCTTTCACGCCCAACTGTTTGAGCAACGCCCGCCCTTTGTCGGCGGCATAAGCCTTGCCGATGGAGCCAAAACCTATTTTCATCCCTTTGTTTTTCAAGTAGATGGTGGAGTCCTGTTCGTTTACCACAATATGCTGGTAGCCAACATTCTTTACCGACTTGCGGATGACTTCTGCCGATGGCATTTCGTCCATAGAGCCGTCGAACTTCCAGATTTTGTCCATCGCTGCAATCGACACGTCAAAGGCTCCACTTGTGAGGTGCGAAAAGCGGAGGGCTGTTTTCATCAGGTGCAACACATCTGCTCCCACTTTTACGGGGCTAATGCCGGCATTGCGATTCACTGCCGACACTTGTGTTTGCGGTCTCCACTCGCTTATAATATTCTCTATACGAGATATTTCGGAGATTACCATATCGATGTAGCACTTTGCCTGTGTGCTGTCTTGTGCCACTACCGTGATGCCGAATTGCGCCCCCATCAACACCACTTGCCGGCTCACCGTTACATCGGCTGTGAGTGTGCCAAAATTAGAAAGAAGGCACAAAAGCCCGATTACGATACCTTTGTTCATCATTGGTTTATCCCCCGTTTATCACTCCTTTCGCAGAGCATCCTCCACATCCACCGGATAGCCTGTGGCTTGTGTCCACAACTTTGCCCATTCGCCAAACTCTTCAGGCGAACGCATATGCACCGTATGCACAGGCAAAAGACGCTCTGCCCACGCCTGATTGCCAAGCAGTTGGTCGGCTTTCAGTGCGAAAGCACAATATTTCTGAAACTTGCGCGAGCCAAAACCTACAACGGAGAACTTGATGTTTTGGGTCTGCGGATATTGTTCGAGTAGTTTCTCGAAATCCTCAGCATTGTTGGGAGCTACTCCATCTCCGTAGGTGGATGTAAATATCAATAGATGAGATGCTTGCGGAAGTTGCTGATATTCATTCAGCGTAAGCACAACCACATTTTTGCCCTGTGCCTGCCATTGACCGGCAAGGCGACGAGCCACACGCATAGTATTGCCAAACTGCGACCCTACGAGCAATACCAAATCTTCCTGCCCCGAAGCAGCCCCACTTTTTCGGGAAGCACGCAACCTGCCGATGGTGATTGCAATGCCTGTGCAAATAAAAAAGACAACCGACAGCGAGGCAATTGCCAGCACCACAGCCCAAAGGATGCTGCTCCGTCCGGTGTGTAAATCGAGGTTGAGTTCATCCAATATGGCAGAAAACGGATAACGCACCTCCGACACTACATCGCCAGTGTATTGATGGATGTTCATCTCTTTGTTGCTCAACCTTAACACGTAATAATCCGCTTCATCGTCCGAAAAGGGGAAGTCGATGCTCTTCATATCCTCAATCTCAATGTTTCGGAAGATGGGGATTTGAGCTATCGGAAGCGGTTCGTTGGTTTTCGCGGCACGAACGGAGTGTGTAACGGTTGTATTTTCCCCATCGGGGATGACAGACAACCGCTTCATAAACAGGTAAGTACCCGTGAGTGCTGAAATCAGCAACGGTATCACCAGTACACGTCCTGCTACGGCGTGCCAATAATCCGATGCGGTAGTTTTTTCCATCTTGCCGAAAAATCGCAACCAGCCCTGACGCTTTACAATCAGGGCGATGCCCGAAAGCAAGATAAGCAAAAACAAGAATGTGTATACTCCCACAAATATCCGCCCCGGTTCGTGCAAAAACAGCGAACGGTGAAAGGTAGTAACCCACTCTACAAAATCGCTGTTTTTCAACGGATTGCCTACCACCTCGCCCGTATGCGGATGGATAACCGAGTGTAGTTCGTTGCCATCGGCATCAAATCCATCGAGTAGCAGTTCGCCATTTTGTGTTACGGAAAGCGATGAAATTTCGGCATACCTCTGTTGGTAAACAGGCAGAGCTTGTGCCAGCGTGAGGTCGTCCCAACTATCGGTACGTTGGTCAGCCTGCACCTGACTGTCCACCGCACTTATTGCCAACACTGCTCCCGAAAGAGCCACCAGCAACAAAAAAACAAAAGAAACGGCAGCAAGCCCCAAATGAGCCTGCCGCCAAAGTTTATGTATCATTTGTTTAGCAACTAAATGTTGTGTACAACGTTTCTTACTTCTTCACCGGCGAAAATTTCACCATTTTGATGTATCCCTTGCCCGCTACCTTTTCGGTCAGCTTAGCTTCCGAGTAAGGAATTTCCACATCGGTAGCGTGGTAGTCTTGGTCCTCCACCGATGTTTCGAAGCGTATTTTGTACCCTTTGTCTTTCAACTTATCGTCCAGCGTCAGTGTTACGACACTGCGTTCGCCTCCGCCAATGGATGCACCCGTTACAGCATCCAGCTTTTCGGGATTTGCCTTTTGGGCTTTGCTCCACTCTTTCAGGCTGTTGTACCAACGCTTGTTGGGTCCCATCACTCGCAGCGTTTTTGCATATTTGCCATCCGGTGCTATGAGCGACACCACTAAGTATGCCTTTTCTCCATCGTAGTTATTCATTTGCACAAGGCACTTGTATTTGCTTTGTGCCGATACGCTTAGCATTCCCACCAAAAGGAAAGCCATTGTTACGAACGTTTTTTTCAATGTCATTTTTGCTCTATTTTAAGAATGTAATATCCACTTTGTTTCGTTTCAAATATTCGTTTTCGGCAGCCAAGTCGTAAGCCGTTTCGTCCAACTCGGTACGGAGTTTTTTGTCAGCTCCTTGTGCCAACAGTTCGCGAAGCACCTTGTCGTCCTTTGCCACCATCGCCGCCTTGTGCAGGGCTGTCATCCCCTCGTGATTGTAGGCATTGATGTCGATGCCCAAGTTTGCGATTTTTTTCAACAAGCCCAAACTCTGACGATTGGCCACATAGTGATACATCGTGCTGCCATCCGTTTGAGGTTTGGCTACATCCAGTCCGTTTTGTTGCAACAGCGAGATGATGCGTTTAAAGTCGTCTTGCACACCCTCAGCCTTTGACCCCGCCGTCGGAGCGTGTGGCTCACGGTAGTTTTGCACCAAGTAGTAAGCTAAATTATAACCGCTCACATCCTTCACGGTAGCCTTTGCCCCGCTTTGCAACAGCAACTCTACGGCTACGGCATTTCCCGCTTTCACGGCTTGAGTAAGAGGCGTTTCGCCTTTGGTGTTGGCATTGTCCACCTCTGTGGTTTTGGGCAACAAAAACTTCAGCATTTCCGTATCTCTGGCACCTGCCGCCAAAGCCATTGCCGTGAACCCATCGTTGTTCTTTTTGTTGGCATCTATGCCGTAGTGCATCAGCCGATAGGCTATCTCCACCTGATTGGGCTTGCTTGCGATTAAGTGTAACAGAGTATTCCCC
>JBHBVA010000264.1:0-6015 GCA_041793355.1 Bacteroidota bacterium
ACGGCGGGAGATGTTTTATCGGCATTGCGAGCCGATGGCTTGCCTTGGGACACGGCAACTGCATTTGATGGCTCGTTACCGACAGGCGACTTCCTCCCGAAGGAAGAATTTCTTCCCTTAGAGGGACAAAATTTCATCTCTCTTGCGAAGAAAGGTGAAACGCTGTGGAAAGTTGATAATAAGAACGTTATCGATAGTGTGGATGAGGTGATAGAGCAAGCAAGCAGATATTTTACGCTGAAAATAGGTGATTTACTGTGGGTTAGCATCGGAGAAGAGCCGCTGGATATTACCATTGGCGACCGTTTGGAGGGAAACATTGGCAATCACACCTTGCTACACTTTGAGGTGAAATAGCAGATGGTGTTTTCGTGCAACGATGGAATGAATGTTGCAATAGATAATTTCTTAACATGATGAAAATAAATGGATTATATGCTACTTTGCTAATGTTGATAGCATTTTTGTGGAGTGAAAAAACGAGTGCATTGAGCAGCTCGTTTTACGCTTCAAATTCGGTGTTGGCACAAGGCAAATGGTATAAAGTGGGTGTGCAGAAAGACGGCTTCTACAAGCTGACCTATGCCGACCTGAAGAAAATGGGCATAACTAACCCAGCAAAGGTGCAAATAAGAGGTTATGGTGGACGAATGCTCAGCGAAGATTTTTCAAAAACGTACTATGACGATTTACCTCAAGTGGCATTATGGATAAACAAGGGGGCAGACGGCATTTTTAACGATGGCGACTATTTGCTCTTTTACGGGCAGGGTACGTTGGGGTGGACACGCACTGCCACCGAATTTGTTCACACGAATAATCCCTATTCCGACACGGGATATTACTTTGTAGGTGAGGGGGATAGCGATGCTACCTCCATTGAGAAAACAGAAGGTGGAGCAAACTCATCTAACGAAGTGGTTGTGAATACCTATAACGACTTTATTATTCACGAACAGGATAGAGTGAATCTGCTTGAAAGTGGCAGGGCATTTTATGGCGAGAGCTTTGAGAATACCACTTCACGCGATTTTTCGATACACGTACCGGGAATTGTCAGCTGGAACGGATACGCTTACAACTTTGTGATGAAACCCTCATCCACTACCCAACTGACGTTTAAACTCAATGGCGAAACGTTGAACACACGCACCATTACAGCCAATACCAGCAGCTATTCTGCCGGTACGGACATACAGCAATATGTGCAAGGAGTGAGTACCGTACAGGAGTCTAATACGTTTACTTTCAGCGTAAGTCAATCGGGTGTGAAGAACGCATACCTTAACTACTTTCGTTTGTATTTCAGGCGGAAACTGCAACCTTATGGAGCAACAACTTTGTTTCGCAACGATATTTCGAGTGTTTCCCATCTCTATCAAATAGCCAATCCTGCGAATGGAAATTTGTTGGTTTTTGATGTAACGAACCCCATCTCGCCCGTTTGGTTAGCATCTCAAAAAGGGGACAAAATGGTTTCGTTTCGTACGGATAACGACAATACGCAAAAAGAATATGCTTTAGTGGACTTGTCGCAAAGTATTCCCTCTCCGATAATGGTAGGAGCGGTGTCCAATCAAAACTTGCACGCATCGCAAAGTGCTGATATGGTGATAATTGTGCCATCGGTATTCAAAGCGTATGCCGAGCAGCTTGCCAAAGCCCACAACGAAAATTCGGGACTGACAAGTTTGCTTGTTAATCCGGACGAAATTTACAACGAGTTTTCATCGGGAATGCCCGATGCTACGGCCTATCGACGTTTTATGAAAATGCTTTACGACCGAGGTACTACCGATGCCGACCGCCCAAAATACCTATTGCTGTTTGGTGCCGGCACCTACAACAACAAGTTTATCAACTCATCGTTGAGCGATGCCGAAAAACGTTGCTATCTGCTTACCTATCAGTCGGAAGCCTCTCTGTCCGAAACATCATCTTTCGTTACGGACGACTATTTCGGCTTTTTACAAGACGAAGGGGCTTTGCGATTGGGCGATGCCAAGCTCAATTTAGGTATCGGGCGACTGCCCGTTCGCTCGCAAGCGGATGCAGAGGTGGTGTTGGGCAAGATATTAGCGTATATGAATAATCAAGACTTTGGCATTTGGCAAAACAACATCTGTTTTGTGGCAGATGATGCGGTAGCGGGTTCGGGCTACAGTCCGTCAGTGGAGCTTTCGCACATCAGACAGAGCGACAAATATGCTAACATTGTGGCAAGCAGTCATCCGCAATTTATTGTAAATAAGGTTTATTTGGATGCTTACAAGCGAGTGGTACAGAGCAATGGCAACCGTTATCCCGATGCACAGGCGGATATGTTTGCTAAACTGAATGCCGGTCAGCTGATACTCAATTTTGTGGGGCACGGCTCTCCCCGCGATTGGGCTCACGAGTATATTCTCACTCTGCCCGATATTCAAGCTATGAATAATAAACGTCTTCCGTTGTGGGTAACAGCTACTTGCGATTTTAGCCGTTTTGATGCCAACGGACTTTCGGGCGGTGAGGCGGCTTTGATAAATCCCAAAGGTGGTGCCATTGCATTACTTTCCACAGTGAGAGTGGTGTATATCAGCAACAACGATGTGATGAGCACTCATATCTATAATAATATCTTTCAACGAGATGGCGAGAAACCTCTCCGCTTTGGCGACATTATAAAGAATGCCAAGCTATCCTTTACTTCGGCAGACGACAATAAACTCCGTTTCTTGCTGTTGGGCGACCCGGCTTTGCGTTTGGCATACCCTGATAGCACTTACAAGGCTAAAATAACATCGGTGAACGGAGCAGAAGCCGATGGCTCGACGGTGAATATTCCGTCTTTGGGCGAGGTAAATATTTCGGGAATATTAGTAGGTGCCGATGGGGAGCAACTGACCGACTTTGACGGTAACGCATCGGTGGTGGTTTTCGACTCGCAACAAGACCTCACCACTCGCGACAACGGAGGTACGGGCAGCCACTTTGCTTACACCGACTATTTGAACAGATTGTATTCGGGAGTTGTACCGGTTAGCAAGGGTGCATTTAGTGTTAATTTTGTAGTTCCCAAGGATATAATGTACGCTTCCAAACAGGGGAAAGTGAGCATTTTGGCGTGGAATGCAGATGGCAAGCAGGCACAAGGTTCGTTTTTCAACTACACGGTGAATGGCACGAATCCTGATGCCGTGGAAGAGAAAACGGCACCGCAAATAGTACAGCTGTATTTGAATACTCCTCAATTTGTGTCGGGCGACAAAACCAACGCTACTCCGATGTTTTATGCTTTGGTGCGGGATGATACGGGTATCAACCTATCGGGAGGTATCGGACACAATATCGAATTGATAGTAGATGGCGAAAAGCACTACAACCTCACGTCGCAGTTTGTGCTTACGGGAGCTTCTACAAAAGAGGGTTACGTAAACTTTTCGTTACCTACGCTGAGCGAAGGGTACCACACGCTGAAATTTGTGGTTTGGGATGTTTGGAACAATGCAACGGAACACACCATAGACTTTTGGGTAACAGATAGTTATGAGGTAAAACTAATAACGTTTGATGTGGCACGAAATCCTGTGAAAAGCGAAGCACGTTTGTTGTTGTCGTCCAATGTGCCGGGTTCGGTCCTTTCGGTACGTTATGATGTGTACGCCTTATCTGGACGGCATCTTTTCACCCACACCGAAACGGGAAGTACCAACCTGATGAACAATCACGAATATGTTTGGGATTTGCGGGCAGCCAACGGTATGCGAGTGCATCCCGGAGTGTATGTGTGTCGTGCCACTATTACGATAGATGGCAACTACGAACACGCAAAAGCGGTAAAATTATTGGTGCTGGCACAATAAACCACCCGAAAGCAAGTTTTGAGGAAGTACCGATAAAAGGTTACGATGATAATGGATTTTTTTTTAAGACAAACATAAAGAAGATATGACAAAACATTTTTTTTCAGTTCTGATGCTTACGGCCACACTGTCTGCCGGAGCTCAAACATATAATTCGGGTGATATCAAAGGGCAAACTTTCAACCCAATCAATACGGCTGTGCCGTCGCTAAGTATTGCTCCCGATGCACGTGGCGGAGCGATGGGCGACGTTGGGGCAGCTACGATGCCCGATGTGTATTCGCAATATTGGAACCCCGCAAAATACGCCTTTGCCGGTAGTCGTTCGGGGGTAGCACTATCGTACACACCTTGGCTACGCAAGTTGGTGAACGACATTTATTTGGCAAATGCTGTGGGATATTACAAGTTCGGGCAAGACGACAATCAGGCGGTAAGTGCCTCGCTCCGATATTTTTCGATTGGTGACTTGCCGATGGATTCGTACTCCATCTCGCCCTACGAAATGGCTTTGGATGTAGCGTATTCTCGCAAACTGTCCGAAAAATTTGCAATGGGAGTTGCCTTTCGTTACATCCGTTCGGATTATTCCTATTCCGGCGATGAGGGAGGAGATGCCATTGTGCCAGGCAATACCATTGCTGCCGACATTGCGGGGTATCACGAGTCGTATTTGACTTTGGGTGAAGCAGAATCGTTGCTTGGCTTAGGTTTTAATATCTCCAATATCGGTAACAAGATTTCTATCGACGGTGGCAACAATTACTCCTATCTGCCTACCAACCTCCGCTTAGGAGCCTCGCTTACTTATCCATTGGACGATTATAACACCTTGTCTTTCAGCTTGGATGCTAACAAATTGCTGGTGCCTACGCCACCCTTGCAAGAAGATGGTGAAACGGCAGATAGTTATTCGCAACGCATCTATGCCTACAACAACAATACTTCAGCCATTAGCGGAATGTTTAAATCCTTCAACGATGCTCCCGGCGGAATGAGTGAAGAGATGAAAGAAATTTCGTGGTCGGTGGGAGCAGAATACCGATACAACAATCAGTTTGCCGTGCGTGGTGGTTATTACAACGAACACGCAGACAAGGGAAATCGTAAATATTTCACCTTTGGGGCAGGTTTCAAACTGAATGTATTTCAGCTGGATGCGGCCTATTTGGTGTCGGCATCGCAGTCTAATCCGCTCGACCAAACTCTGCGGTTTTCTTTGGCTTTCGATATGGACGGACTTAAAAGTTTATTCAAGCGGTAATATATTGATAATATGAAGATTAGGGTAGGATTCGGTTACGATGTACACCGTTTGGCGAACGAAAGAGAATTGTGGCTCGGAGGTGTTAAGATAGAACATACGCAAGGGTTGTTGGGACACTCGGATGCCGACGTGCTGTTGCATGCCATTAGCGATGCCCTGCTGGGGGCAGCAGGCTTGCGAGATATTGGCTTTCACTTCCCCGACACGGCAGGCGAATACAAAAATATCGATAGTAAAATATTGTTACAACGGGTGATGGCATTGCTGACGGAACGGGGTTATACTGTGGGAAACATTGATGCAACAGTGTGTGCCGAACGTCCTAAAATCAATCCGCATATTCCGCAGATGCAGTCTGTGATAGCCCAAATATTGGGGGTAGAAACAGATGATGTTTCCATTAAAGCTACCACCAGCGAAAAAATGGGATTTGTGGGGCGAGAAGAAGGTTTCTCTGCGTATGCAGTGGCACTTATCCAAAAGATTTGAGAAGCAATTACAATATACGCCCAAAAGCACACTCACGAAAAGTGATTGAACTATATCTCCAAAATGGTACTTCGCTCCCGTAAGTGCCATTTTTTATTACACAGCCTTGCATTTTATAAGCACTACCTCTTTAGAAATTGAGCATCACACCACATAAGACTATTGCATAATACGGCACTCGCTTCGTTATTTTCTGCCATTAGCTCCGCTCGCACTGCGTGGTGAGGCTTAGTCATTTACAGGCGTAAACTCCCTTCGCCCTTAGCCTTGCGATTACCGCATCCTCCAAAGTCTGGCAAAACGACAAATTTTGGAGCCCGTGAGAGCGGTCTCATCCTACGAATAATCCGGTATTATCACCAGCCGTCGCAATCGAAATTGAGAAATTTTCTCCCCCAAAATAGTTAAAATACT
>JBHBVA010000265.1:0-3619 GCA_041793355.1 Bacteroidota bacterium
GGCATAAGCCATAACCTGATATATATAACTTTTCCCCGACTCAATATCACTGTCTTCATACTTAGTTGCTGCGGGGTTTTCAATACGTTGCACTTTTTGTTCGGATTTACCGTCTTCGTCTGTACGTGCTACGATAAAACCTGCCAAGTGTGGCTCTCCTCCGCTAACCCATTCTATAATATTTTTTCCTATCTCTGCAGTTGCTTTAGTGAGCACCGGCATTGTGGGAGGAAGTGCCTGTGGTTTGGTTACCTCAATAATTTTGCTTTGCTCCGATTGATTATATCTTTCGTCAAGAGAGGTCAGAGCGTAATAGACTTTACTATTTAGGCTATTGATATTCACACTGTCCGTATAGTGTGTTTTGCGTATAGCCAAGTCTGTGATAGGTATCAGTTCTTTGCCCTCTATACAAGCGATAACCGTAGATATCAGCATCTTGGTTGGCATCCCAAGAGAGGTGCACCGCACCAAGACTGTCGATGTGGGCTTTCAGACCCTGAGGAATCGCCGGTGGCACACTGTCGATGGGCTGGATAAGCACAGGTAGCGATTGGGTAGAAGTTCCGTGCTTAGCTTTAGCTTCCACCTTATAATATATGTTTTTACCAATTTTATCTATATGGTAGCTTCTGTCATTTGCTCCGACATTGTCGGCTAAGGAGCTGTAAGTCTTGTCGTCCGTAGAATGGAGAATATTAAAGCCACTGATAAGGTCTTGCTGTGCACTATCAAATTGCCAAGCAATGTCTGCACCACCAACTTTATCAAACTTAGAACTAGTAATCATCGGAATGGTTTTCAATGCAGGATAGGCAATTCCTGAAACAACAGCACTATATTCCCCCTTGCTACCAAAAGGTGTAACGCCAACCACCCGATAGTATATGGTCTTTCCTAATGCTATACTGTCCAGATAGGTAATGGGGGCGTGAGGATTTTTATCGGCATCTGCCATACGGGTAACGGGCAAATCTGAAATCTGCTTAAAGTTGCTGCCATCTTCACTCCGTTCGATGAAATATGAGGAATAAAGGTACGACAGCGTATTGTAATCCCAAGACAAAAGAGCACCGGATTCGCCGAACCGGGCAGATAAGTCTATCGGACTTACAAGTTTGACAGTTTCGTCTGTAATGGCAAAAACTGCCCCTTGCCCGATGTTTCTTTTCTTTTTCGGAACAAGAGAAGTTGCTCGATAAAGATAACGTTCGTTTTTCTTTATATCCCTATCCTCCCATCCCCATCCAACTTCTTTAGCAACAGGGAAGCATAAATCTGCAGCATAAAGAGAGAACAAATAACGCTGTTGGCGTACTTCGTCGAGAGAGATGGCTTTGGATATAGAATTATTATTACCAAGACTGACTTCAAAGTCCTCACCAAAAACAGCTTGTGCGATAACGGCCCCCATGGGATATTCTGCAACAAGTTTTTTTAGTGTTTCCGTTTCTTTCGGTTTAAGACATTCGGCAAGAATCTTGTTTTCCGGATTTTCCAAAGCTACACCGGCACGTGCTACTGTCAGACGCTCCAAACGTACACCATACTTATTAAGTAGCTCCCAACTTTCTGCATCGGTTGAAATCCAGCGTAGCAGGATACGGTCAGATTGTACTTCTGCACGCAGCCGGATGTATTTTGCCTGTGTCGCAGTTGCAAAATCTGCCCAAAGAACTCGGTTTGCGACACAGAGCAGCTTTGGGTATTGCACAAGAAACAGATGCTAAGGTGATTATCGTTTCGGAGGAACGAGGTAAAATTTCGTATGCTCACGAAGGAGTGATTTATCCCAACGTTTCGGCGGAAGAGTTACGCACTTATTTGGTGGGCAACAAGCAAACCGAAGTCAAAGCTCCGATACTATAATCGTATTTTGCTGTATGATAGATACTTATCTGACAATTAAAAACGTTTGCGAAGGGCAATTTACGGAAAAAAGAAGCAAATTTTTGGCATTTGCCTATCCCATTGGCTCGGCAGAGGAGGTAAAGCCCATTGTGGACGATTTTCGCAAGCGATATTACGATGCACGGCACGTATGTTGGGCGTATGTGCTTGGTGCTGAAGGAGAAATATTCAGAGCCAACGACGATGGAGAACCATCGGGAACGGCAGGTAAGCCCATTTTGGGGCAAATTCGTTCGCACAACCTAACCAATATTCTAGTGCTGGTAGTTCGTTATTTTGGTGGTGTAAAGTTGGGTACCAGTGGGCTGATAGTTGCCTACAAGGCAGCCGCAGCAGAGTGCTTGCAAGTGGCAGAGGTGATAGAATGCACGGTGGACGAGCAGGTAACTTTCTCGTTTGAATATCCGATGATGAATAGTGTGATGAAGGTGGTGAAGGATTTAGAGCCTCAAATCGTATCGCAAACTTACGACAACGATTGCGTGATGACTTTGCAAATCCGCCGAAGCCTTTATTCGCAGTTAGTCAGTCGCTTACAAAAGGTGGAAACGCTGGTGTTGGCAGAATAAGGGGAGTGGATAGTAGTGCTTGTTTTAAGCGATTCGTAACACATCTTGTAGAAAATTGTTCAGCGGAAAGGCGATAATCTTGTCTGTACTCCGTCTAAATAAGGAAAAAAAGTACTGAAAAGCTTTAATTAGTGTGCCTTTTCGTTTAATTTTGTGGCGTAAAGTGCCTCTCACGTATCTCTATTAGGGTATTTTGCTGATGGGGAGGCGTGTCGTTAGGAGCTATTGGCAACTTGAAAAATTAAACTATTTCAATATAACTAAAAAACTATTTGTTATTACTATTATGAGTTGGTTACTTAATTCTTCTATCGGAAAGAAACTGATAATGAGTATATCGGGAGTATTTCTTGTGTTGTTTTTAATCTTCCACGCTTCTATGAACGTGGTAGCGGTGTTCTCGGAGGAGGCTTATAATGCTATTTGCCATTTTCTGGGAGCAAATTGGTATGCTGTGGTAGGTACTATGGTACTGGCAGCAGGCGTGGGTGTACACTTTGTGTATGCTTTGTTTTTGACGTTGCAAAATAAAAAAGCTCGCGGAAACAATGCTTATGCTGTGAATGTTCGTCCCGAAGGCGTATCGTGGGCTTCTCAAAATATGTTTGTTTTGGGAGTTATTGTAATGGGCTTTATGGTATTGCACTTTGCCCAGTTTTGGTACAAAATGATGTTTGCCGAATTGATGGGCGAACACTCTGTGCAATTGGGCGACAGCTATGTTTCGCCTGCCGATGGTGCCGAGTTTATAAAATACTACTTTAGCAAGGCTTGGGTAGTGGTAGCTTACTTGGTGTGGTATGTAGCCTTGTGGTTCCATCTTTCGCACGGTATTTGGAGTGCGATGCACACTACCGGAATGAGCGGAAAAATTTGGATGAACCGCTGGAAGTGTATCGGCAACATCTTGGCAACTGTGGTGATGTTGGCTTTTGCTTTCGTAACACTTTTCTTCTTTGCCAAAGCTTGCTTGGAGGGAACAGCTACAGTATTCTAATACATCGGGAATGATTATTTTAAACTAAGAAAACATACGGTTATGACTACGATATTAGACCCTAAGAAAGATTCAAAAATTCCAGACGGTCCGTTGGCCGAAAAGTGGACATATTATAAAGGACACCAAAAATTGGTGAACC
>JBHBVA010000266.1:0-6762 GCA_041793355.1 Bacteroidota bacterium
GAAACGGGAATAGCTTTCAGCTTCTGCGTCATACTCTTGTCTGATGGCAGGTCGTTAAAATCTCCCATTATCAACACATTAGCCGACTTTCGAATAGAGAAAAGGCTATCCACTCGTTGCCGCAACACGGTTGCCGCCCAACAGCGATATGGCTCTGTTTCGGCTTTTCCTCCCCGTCGCGAGGGGAAGTGACAAACGAACACATCCAGCGTGTCGCCACTTATCACTCGTCCCACAACGTGCAATATATTTCGGGTAGGACGAAAATCCGGATTATTAGCATTCACCTGATATTCAACTTTTTCCAGAAATTTGAATTTATCTCGCTGATATAGCATTCCCACATTTACACCTCGCAAATCGGGAGAATTTGAACAAATATATTCGTACTTCTGCGAACGTAAAGGCGAACGTTTGGTCAGGTCAAACAGCACCGAGTCGTTCTCCACCTCCACCAAACCAACTATCGCCGGCGACTCCATTTCACCAATAGCGGTCAGCACCCGCGTAATATTTTTCAATTTGGTCCAATAGCGATAGCCATTCCAACGCATCTGCCCAACGGGCAAGAATTCATTGTCATCAGTTTTGGGATTATCTACGGTATCAAACAGATTTTCAACGTTATACGAAACTACTCGCAAACGTTCCTGAGCTTGCACATCAATATTGCAAGCAAAAAGCAAAAGTAGGCAAAAGACCTTATTTATTCGTCGCCACATACTCATTACAACCAATATCGGGATTGGAGTCGGTAAAACGATAATTGCCTTTCATATCATAAGGCACCGATGCCGAATACTGTCTGTCGGCAGCATTGACAGCCGGAGAGTCCTCCAAAAGACGAAAATCCCAAATATAGTTCCACCCCTCATTGAGCCTTGCAAACTTTGGTGATTTATCCCAAATCGTTTCCACAAAATTCTCATCATCCTCACCTTTCAAATTTATTAAACACCTGATAAACAGATGATTGAAAGGTTCTTGCTCCTCTCCGTTAAGTACATGGTGAAATTGCACCTCCGATGTTCTGGAGCCCGATATAATACAATTCATAAAATTACAAGCCGTAAGCGGTATTACCCTATTATCCAATACATTAGCCAGGTAGATAGTCTGCGAATTTAGCCCCCTACCCTCTCCTACTGCCGAAAAATAATTGGCAACAGTGCAATGTGTAAAGTTGTAATTTCCTCCAATCAGCTTCAACACATTATTTTTAGCATTGACCAACAAACAGTTACGAAAACTTATCTTGCAGTTTGTGGCAGAAATCACATCCTGCAAAACGTTGCGAATCTCCACATTTTCTAATTCAGCCTTTTGTTGGTCAGGCAAAGCCTCGTCAAATAACAAACCATACTCACTATTCCGTATCTGTATGTTTTTCAAAATGTTATTATAGCTTAACGAATCGAATGACACGCCTTTCCACTGCCCCGTAACTCCATTATCGTACGTTACGGTAGTAAAAATTCGGTCCGTGCGGTCGCCCCTAAATTGTATCGGTTTTTCTATCGTACCTTGAGCGTCCAACTTTCCATACACGTGCAAACCTGCCCCTTTGTGAAAATACAACTTCACGTTAGGCGATAACGTCAGCGTAGCTCCCGATGCCACTTTCAACGAATCGTAGATAAGATACGGACGCTCAGCCTGAAAAATTGTATCCCGTGTAAACTCCTTGTTTTTAAGCACATACACATCTTGCCCATAGGCTTGCAAATACATCGTTTTTTGCGAGCCATTCACGTCAAAACGGATAGCATCTTCCACCAGTATCGGGTTATTATCGTTGCGAGGGTCAATCATCAATTCCACAAAGAGATACATACTGTCCTGTCCGGCAATTTCCACATTTTGCTGACTACCGGCAAATCCATCCACATTTATCCGAAAATACTTACCATCTTGCAAATGAACATTCTGAAGTAGCATCCGCTCAGTCCCCCGATTGTACACGAGTACTCGGCGTGTTGCTGTAGCCACCGACGTAAAAACCGTATCGAACCGAACCGTATCCTCCGAAAACGTCAGATTATCAATCCCTGCCGATGGTGCTTTGTCATCATCCCCAATACAAGACGAAAACACACTGATTATCAACGCCATTAAAACCAACAAAATTGTTCGATACTGCTTCATTGCATTTCTCTGCTTGCTCCATAAATCACAAACTGCACACACCATCAGCCGAACAAGAGCGTCCGCCTTTCAGCTGCGTACCTTCCTCTCGCACTGCAGATTGCAATGCCCGTAAATAATCCTCTACCGCAAGGGAACCCTCTATTCTCACTTTGTCATTGATGAGGTAAAAAGGAATATACTCCAATTTCAACACTTCATCACCATAGGTGGTATCACTTTTTACCTCTTGTTCAAAAGTATCGGTATCCAACAATACAACCACTTCGTCGGCAGACAAACCAATTTCTTCTCCTTTTTTCAGCAAAAAGTGCCTATCACTAACATCCTCTCCTTCAATAAAATATCCTCTAAAAAGCACTTCTTCGGCCTGAGTAGCCAATCCTTTTGTATGTGCCAACTTAACCAATCTCAACGCATCCATTGTATTGGTTTTCACCGCCTTTCCCATTCGGAAAGGCAATCCCACCTCATTTGCCAGCTTTTCAATTTCCGGATATTCACCTACCGGTCCATTATTCCCTTTGGGCAAATCGGGATGTAGTTCATAGCTATGCCATATAAATTCTACTTCAATGTCCTGAGATAGCTGTTCCAATGCCATTTCTAATTTTCTCTTTCCAATATAGCAATAAGGACAAGCAATATCCGACCAAATTTCTATCTTTATTTTCTTTCCCATAATCCTCAATATTAAATTATTCACCTTCAGTTAAACGGAAAAAGAGCCTCTCTTGTTTTAAGAAAGACCCTTTCAAAGTATTTTCTACGAAATAAAAATTATTCCGCTATTGCAGTTTCTTCAGCAGAAGCCGCTTCTTCTTTCTTTTTAGAAGAAGAACGGCGAGTTCTTGCTTTTGTTGCTTTAGTGGCTTTTTCTTTCAACATATTTTCGTTGTAGTCCACCAATTCAATAAAGCACATCTCTGCGTTGTCTCCCAAGCGATTACCCGTCTTGATGATACGTGTATAACCTCCGGGACGATTTGCTACTTTTTGAGAAACGTTTTGGAACAACTCCGTTACTGCATATTTATTTTGCAATACTTGAAACACCATACGACGCGAATGAGTTGTATCCTCTTTCGATTTGGTGATAAGTGGTTCCACCACTTTTTTCAAAGCTTTCGCTTTTGCCAAGGTTGTAAAAATACGCTTGTGCATTATCAACGACGTACTCATATTAGCCAACATCGCCTTTCTGTGCGTATTTGTACGACCAAGATGGTTGAATTTTTTATTGTGTCTCATCTCTGTTACTCCTTATCTAATTTATATTTTGAAATATCCGTACCGAACGACAGATTCAAATTTTCCAACAGTTCGTCCAACTCCGTGAGAGATTTCTTTCCAAAGTTACGGAACTTCAACAAGTCATTTTTGTTGAATTGCACCAACTCTCCCAAAGTTTCCACGTCGGCTGCTTTCAAGCAGTTCAACGCACGAACCGAAAGATTCATATCCACAAGTTTGCTCTTCAAAAGCTGACGCATATGCAACACTTCTTCATCAAAATCGTCGTTGTCCTCTGCCTCGTTGTGTTCGATAAGAATTTTCTCGTCCGAGAACAACATAAAGTGATGAATAAGAATCTTAGCCGCCTCTTTCAACGCATCCTTAGGATGGATAGAGCCATCGGTAGAAATTTCAAGTATAAGCTTTTCGTAATCCGTTTTTTGCTCCACACGATAGTTTTCGATAGAGTATTTCACATTACGAATAGGTGTATAAATTGAATCTATTGCTATTACATTAACATCCTCAGTGGCTGCAAGAGCATTTTCTTCTGCTGGAACGTAGCCACGCCCTTTGTTGATAGTCAGCTCAATTTTAAAGGCTGCAGTAGTATCCAATTGACAAATCACCAAATCAGGGTTTAATACCTTAAATCCCGACAAATTTGCATCAATATCACCGGCAGTAAACACTTCTTTTCCGGACACTGATATAGTAACGGTTTCAAGGTCAACCTCTTCTACTACTTGTTTAAATCGAACCTTCTTCAGGTTAAGGATGATGTTCGTAACATCTTCTACAACTCCAGGTATTGTAGCAAATTCATGCTCAACCCCCTCTATTTTTATAGAAGTGATAGCAAAACCTTCAAGCGACGACAAGAGGATACGACGCAGAGCATTACCCACCGTGATACCATAGCCAGGCTCCAATGGACGAAACTCAAACTTCCCGAAGAAGTTGTCCGCCTCCAACATCAATACTTTATCTGGTTTTTGAAATGCTAATATAGCCATGAAATTATTTATTATTTAGAATACAACTCTACAATCAATTGTTCTTTGATATTCTCAGGAATATCCGCTCTTTCCGGAGTGTGCAAAAACTTACCCACCTTAGAAGTAGCGTCCCACTCAATCCATGGGTATTTGCTGTGGTTAAAGCCTGCCAGTGCGTTGTCGATAACTTCCAACGATTTTGACTTCTCACGAACACCTACAGTTTGTCCTGCTTTCAATGTGTACGAAGGAATGTTCACCACCTTACCGTCTACCACGATATGACGATGAGATACCAACTGACGAGCAGCAGCACGAGTAGGGGCCAATCCTAGACGATAAACCACATTGTCCAAACGAGCTTCCAACAGCTGAAGCAATACTTCACCTGTTACGCCACGGCTACGTACAGCCTTATCAAACAAGTTGCGGAATTGTTTTTCCAACACACCGTAAGTGTATTTGGCCTTTTGTTTCTCACGCAACTGAATACCATATTCCGAAGTTTTTTTACGGCGACCATTTCCGTGTTGTCCAGGAGGATAATTCTTTTTTGAAAGAACTTTATCCGGGCCGAAAATAGCCTCACCAAACTTACGAGCAATTTTTGACTTTGGTCCAGTATATCTTGCCATTTTTTCTAATCTGTTTTAAAAGTGAAACTCACCTTGTGCAGCCGCGACCACAGAGAGGATAGTTGTAGTCAATCACAAAATCAGTCTCAGCACCAATTAAATAAGTAATTAAGGTTTTCTCACTTTTGGAGGACGACAACCATTGTGTGGTAGTGGAGTTACGTCAACAATTTCTGTAACCTCAATACCGGCACCATGAATAGTTCTGATTGCAGACTCACGTCCGTTACCAGGTCCTTTCACATACACTTTCACTTTTCTCAAGCCCAAGTCGTATGCCACTTTCGCACAATCTTGAGCAGCCATCTGAGCAGCATAAGGGGTATTCTTTTTCGACGAGCGGAATCCCATTTTACCTGCTGATGACCAGCTAATTACTTGTCCTTCACTATTAGCAAGAGAAATGATAATGTTGTTGAAAGATGAATGGATGTGAGCTTGTCCCACAGCATCTACTTTCACATTTCTCTTTTTCGATGCGACTGTTTTTTTTGCCATATTCAACTATTATTTTGTAGCTTTCTTCTTATTAGCAACAGTTTTCTTCTTACCCTTACGAGTACGAGAGTTATTTTTAGTACTTTGTCCACGCAAAGGCAAACCAATACGATGACGAATACCACGATAGCAACCGATATCCATCAAACGTTTGATATTCAACTGAACTTCAGAACGAAGTTCACCTTCTACTTTGTACTCAGCCGTGATAATCTCACGGATTTTTGCAGCTTGATCGTCCGTCCAATCTTTTACTTTAATGTCGCGATCTACACCTGCCTTTGATAAAATAGCATTAGATGCACTTCGACCGATACCATATATATAGGTCAAAGCAATCTCACCTCTCTTGTTTTGCGGCAAATCTACACCAACAATTCTTATAGCCATATACTAGATAAAATTTTTAGAATGCAAAATTAATCAATTATCCTTGACGTTGTTTGTACTTAGGATTTTTTTTGTTTATGATGTAAAGACGACCATTTCTTCTTACTATCTTACAGTCATCTGTACGCTTTTTAAGTGATGCTCTTACTTTCATATTTATTATTTTTATTTATATCTAAACGAAATACGTCCTTTGGTCAAATCATAAGGAGACATTTCTACTTTCACTTTATCTCCGGGTAATATTTTTATATAATGCATCCGCATTTTACCCGAAATATGTGCAAGTATCTCATGTCCATTTTCTAATTCAACCCGAAACATTGCATTAGACAACGCTTCCACAATTACACCATCTTGTTCTATCGCTGCTTGTTTAGCCATATCTAAAATTCTTTTTCTCCAATAACAGATTCTATAAACTCAAAAGTTGAAAGAATATCGGCCTTTCCCTCTCGGATAGCTATAGTATGCTCAAAATGAGCAGATGGCTTACGGTCCTTAGTCCGTATAGTCCAACCATCTTCCTCAAAAATCACATTTTTGCTCCCCAAGTTTATCATTGGTTCAATAGCGATGCACATCCCTTTTTGTAAAAGTGCACCCGTTCCTCTTCTCCCAAAATTTGGCACTTCGGGAGATTCGTGCAAACTACGTCCAATACCGTGTCCCACCAAATCGCGAACGACAGAATACCCCCGTTTTTCGCAATACGTTTGAACAGCGTTACCAATATTACCAACACGTGCACCAGCCACAGCCTGCTCTATTCCCAGATACAAGGCCTCCTTGGTGGTCCTCAGCAATGCTTTCACATCGTCCGCCACTTCACCCACACAAAAAGTATAGGCAGAGTCGCC
>JBHBVA010000267.1:0-5819 GCA_041793355.1 Bacteroidota bacterium
GTGGCAAAAGCGATAACCGTGCAATTTTTCGTGTAACTTGTTCTTCCAACGGATTTTCCCGTTCAGTTTAAAGATACGCTTTTGATAGTCGGGATAGTTGAGGTATCCTTGTTTATCTAACCGCCATCTCCATTGCTTAATATGCTCATCTGTAATGCCTTGCACGGTATTGATGCGTGGCACAGCAAATACGTCCTTGTACCAATATTGGCGAAGTATGCTTTTTAGCCCACGGATAAGGCTCTCCTGCGGAATTTCGTCGGCATCTATCTGAAACAGATAATCCTTGCCGGCAACATCTATCAGCTTGTTTTTGAAAGTGGCAAAGTCGCCATCTAATCGGGCTTCAGCAACGGTAGCTATTTGTGAGCGAAATTTAGCCAAAACCTGCTCCACTTGCAAGTTTCGGTTGCTCACATCTTGTAGCACAACTATCTCATCATCAGCCTCCAACAAGGGAGTGATGGCTGTCAGCAATCTGTCCAGCTCTTCCGCCTCGTTGCAAACGGTGATGCCGTAAGTGATGCCAAACGAAAGGGTAGGGCGGAATAAAAATGAAAAAACTTTACCAATCATACTATGTTGATTTATAAGGAGTTATAGCTGTGTTCGTTTGTACATCCGATAGCCTATATACCAACAAATGAATGTTTGTAATATAGAGAAAATCAATACGGTATATTCCCAAAATACAATATCATGGAACAGAGAAATGTAGGGAAGATAAGCACCAATTTTCTCGATAAGCGGAAAAGAAATAAACTGTCCGATAGCGAGTATAATCACCGAAAACACATTGCTAACCACGAAAAAGATGAGTAGCGTCTTCAGAAAAGAGTATTTGCGAAAATAAATGGCTCCTATCACGAAAAAAGCCTGATATGTCCAAGCAAAGCACACCATAATGCCGGCGATAAGCGGAGTAGTGGTGGTAAACGCTTCTTGATAAAAACTTGTAAAGACGGATGAAATGTTGGCCATATCGTACAAGCTTGCCATTATCAAAGTAGTGGCGATGAGAATAATAGGTACAACCACAGCTACCAAAAGCAGTTTTGCAACGTATTTTTCGAGCGATGATGCCGGCAACGTGAGGTCGAATATCGATTTGAATGGGTGTAACTGGACGAAAAGTTGCGGAGCCATCAGAAAATAGATGCCAAAAGCTGCCAAAACCATAAAGTGCAGAAAGTAAAACCCGGACGATTCGTTCAGTGTAAAATCTAAAACGAAAGCCCCTATACCGATAATGGGCGGAAACAACAGAAGTAGCCAATGCGTGTTTATCTCCCGACGAAGTAGGGATGTAAGTCGCTGGTAATTAAATGTATTTTGCTGCATAATAAATGAAATTCTAAAACAAGTGAATGCAATTTTATGGTTGTGTAGTGCTATCAAAAATGGTTTTGAACTCCTTTCGGCTACTTGTGGCAGCGTTGAACAGCAGTTCCAAATTGAGATGGGTAACTTCTCCCGTAGTGTTTGGGGCAACGTATGCCCAACCCGCCGGTACACTCTCGGCATACAAAGCATTTTGAGGTGCCGTTTCGCCCACGTCGAACACTAACTTTTCGGTGATTTCACGCACGGAATGGTTAAGTAATACTTCGCGACTGTTGAGAATAATTATCGGGTCGATAAGTGTTTCTAAATCACGTACTTGGTGAGTGGATATAACGATACATCTGTCCTGATGGGAAGCACTGCTTATCACCTTCCGAAACTGTGATTTCGATGGAATGTCCAACCCGTTAGTAGGTTCATCCATAAGCACATAAGGCGTATTCAGTGCCAATCCGTAGGCTATCATTACCTTCTTGCGTTGTCCGTAGCTCATTTCGTTGAGTTTGCGGTCGGTAACGATGTTAAATTCTTGCAGATACTGCTCAAATTCTGCCCGGTTGAAATTGGGATAAAAAGGAGCGTGCCTGCCAACAAACTGTTCTACCGTTACGGAGGGAAGTTCCATCACTTCGGGAAGAAAAAAAACTTTTTCCAACGTTTCAGGCTCACGCAAATGCGTGTCCACACCATCTATTTGGCAGCTGCCTGCAGTGGGAAAACGTAGCCCCGCAATCAGACGGAGCAGTGTTGATTTCCCCACCCCGTTTTCGCCCAAGAGCCCGTAAACTCCGCTCTGCATACGCAGAGAAACGTTATGAAAAATAGGGAACGACTTTTTATAACTAAATTGTAAATCCTTGATTTCTATCATATTATATAAATAAATTCTTTTTTTCTTTGGATATAAACAATCGCCTAATGCTCGAAACACTGCGGCTGAGTGTCGGTACAACGATATTTAGCAACCAAAGTTTATACCTTATTCATAGGGTGCAAATATAGAAAATAATTGACGGTTATGTACATTGATACTCCTTTTTCCCGGATATTGTTGCGGTCAGAGCTTCTGATGTGTAGAAGTAGTTTTAGATTAAGATAAATTTCTTTAAAAAAGTGCGTTTTTTGTTGTGAGATAAATTAATTTGTGGTTATCTTTGGAGCGTACCTAAAGCAGAATCTTACACATCAAGGTTGAAGAAAGGAGGATAATAATCAAAGACCTTGTTAAATAGTTTGTTTAATTAATTTTACTTATTCTTTAAATCTAAAATTACATGAAAAAGAAATCGTTCTTTTCTGCGGGTAAGGGTGTTATATTGCTCCTTCTGAGCATAACGGGATGTAGTGAGGAGGTTCCTTTGCCCTCTAATGAGGGAGATGAGCTTGATGTTCCGTCCTATGTAGAGCTTCGAGCAAGCGAGCAGACATTGTCACCAAGTCGATTTATCGGTAGGAGTTTTAATGTGCTAAAATACCCCATTAATGATGTTCGTGGATTTTCGAATTACCCTATACTATCTTCGGAACAATCGGCTTGGAACCCTTTTGGTGAAGGTGGTGAAGAATTTGCTTCGTTTCCGGACGTTCTTGTGGAAGAACATCCGGCACAGGATGTTGTGAGGCAATATCATCTCGATGTGTCATCCGAAAGTTCCTTAGACTCTATTGTGTTTGCTCCGTCTGCTACTTACAAGCAGCATAGTATTAGTTATACAAAAATGCTTGTGGAGAGAAAAGGAAAGCGTTCGCACAGCTACAGTTCCTTTGTGTATTTGCCACAGAAAAAAGTTATGTTTGATAACGAGGATGCTGATAATCTGTCATTCTTCTTGCATAAAAGGTTTGTTGCCGATTTGAAGCGATTATCGCCTAAAATGTTAGTTCAGAAATACGGAACACATATTGTAACAAATTATGTATTAGGGGCTTATATGCACTTGATGGTACAAGCCAATGCAAGTAATTTCTCGAAGGAAGAAGTGCAAAAGATGGAGCTCAAGTTGTGGGGGAATGGTGTGGTGCTTCCGTATGAAATGCGTAATAAAATAGAGCGTAATATTACGGCAATCTCGGTTATTTACAGACAAGGAGGCAGCGACTATCAGCCCGATAAAACCCTACTAAGTCCATCAGGATTGTACGTTACAGACAATGCTGTAAACTATTTAAATGAAGCGGAATGGTACAGACAAATCCGCCAAGGAGATAATTCTTTTCTCTCTCTTGATGAGGATAAGCGAGGCTTAATAGCTATTCCGGATGTAATTGCTCACATGCCGCTTAAAGTGAAATATACTGTTGGTATTTTAGAGCAAGCTTCAGCCGGAAATAGAAAGGGGCTTAACTATATTCTCTGTAATCCTGAAACATTTACACCGGTTCGTTTCAAAAATCAATATGTAAGAGCCAATATGAGCGAATATGGTTCGAAACAGCAGCAACTCTTCTTAGGAATGGAAACCTCCTCATTATTGACGGAGGGGCTAATACAAGGTGGTAACGCTGTTCGCCATAAATGGGAAGGTAACTTGGATGATAATGGAACTTGGACGTTTAAGAAGGTAGGTAGTGATAAATATCTATGTCGCGATTTTGTGTTGAGAACTATTGATGAAGATAGAGCGAGCCTGCGTTTTTGGGGGCTAAATCCCATTCTACCATCACCAAGTGATAACGTGTCGAATATAAATTGGTTGTTAATTCAGAGTAAAATATAAAGTGTTACGAAAGGTTTAGCTATTTTGAATAGAGGTGTACTCCTGATTGCAGGTATATGGTTATGGAGTTCTTGCGAACAAGATTTTATGGATAGCAACAGGGATAATGGAAATATAGGGGCGTATGGCATACACCTCTACATTTGTAATACATTGAAAAACCCCCGCCCCGACTTTTCGCAAGCCAATGGCGGAGGTACTCACCCTTTTTTTTGATATTAGATATTGCCACAGTAAAAACAACACCACTTTCAAACTCTCCACCCTGCGGGAAATAGGGTAATGAAAAACGCAGGAGGGGAGGGATATTTCTCGCTTAAGGAATCACCTTGAATAAGCGTACACTAAATTTGTTCGTTTTCAAAAAAGCACCTTGTCCGGACGCATAGTTATTATTGAAGTTCATCATATATGCAGTGTTTTGCGTAACTGATGCTTCTGTTGCACTCCAATACTGACCTATAGTGTTTGCACCGGTCAGCACATCGTCAGGCGTGTAATGTCCCGATGCGGGAAAGTAAAAAGTTGCATCGGCATCGGTGTTGCTTTGCCAGTAAGTTTCGTCTGCCACTTGTGTGATGGTGGTAGCTGCTCCCGAAACTCCTAACGGACGGAATGTGATTTTTAATACTTTACCTTCCCCGTCGGGATTGTCCGTATATTCGTAGCGTACGGCTGTGAGGTATTCGTTACCTATACTTTTCCATCTTAGTGCATAGTTTATACCCGGCGTGATACCCCTGTAGTCGGAGGTGTAAGCGGGCCAGGTGCCGGCTAAATGAGAGTTTTCTGCGTAATCGTCAGCCGACGAGTTTCCTGCAAAGCGTACACGTTGGCCGGCGTAAGAGGGGATTATTGACAAAATTTCGTTAGCTTGTGGCAAATAGTAGTCTGCACCATCTATTTCGATAGCCTTAAATTTATCTGCCGCATCCGCCCAGGTCCAAAATCCGCCTGCATCGTTGGCTTGAGTAGTTGCAAAGCTCTGTGCATCGGGAGCCACATTATATTGAGTAAGTTGCTCGTGAGGAAACATCACCCGAAAATTATTGGTGTTCACCTCAGGCATTGCATAGGTGTTTCCTGCTGTAAACGTGCGTGTGATTTTGTTAGGGGTAAGGGCTGCAAGTGCCGCCACTCCGATGTATGTTCTGAATCCCGATGCGGGTTTTTCGGCCTCTGTGCGTGGCATTCCCCACACATAGCAGTTCTTTCCGCTATCTGCACTGCGGAGGATGGTGCGAACAGTGGCCGTTGTTTGTTCAAAAGTCCACTTGGGGGCAGATGCGTAGGTAGTTCTGTCGGCAGTCAATCCGTAGTCGAAAATCCCTTCTGCCGAAATTGCATTAGAAATTACACGTAGTCTGATTCTTCCACCATCAATCGGGTTCTCCACAGGTACACTCAACAATGTTCCCTGTGGTTGGAATTGCACCGAAATTTGAGGAGCCCGCTCCGTGTTCGAGGGGACGGTAAAGCGTGTCCACCCGAAAGCCAATGGGATACGTGCCTGATGAGATGAAAGCGGGTTATCTACTGAGTGAACGTAAGCAAAATTCACATTGCTATTGGTTGCGTCTAGCACGCCACCGCCCGCAATACCGGCAATGTACCAGCGTTCGCCTGCTTTGGGAAGTGTCTCTGTAGCAGTTACATCGCTGCCTGCACTGTTTTGTAGTGTCAAAGTGGAATTTTTGATGTGGAGGGAGATATTTCCGTCCGAATCGGTAGTTGCGTTCCAGTCCACAAGGGCGTAAA
>JBHBVA010000268.1:0-3694 GCA_041793355.1 Bacteroidota bacterium
GATGGGAAGGAGAGATGAGGATGGCGAAAGTCAGGATACCTGCCTTATGTTGGAAAATGGCAATACTTCGCGATAAAGGTATTATGTCAAAAACAGTTGTTTTGAATTTTGTTTTCTTTTCCCCCCTCTGCAAAAAACTGAAAAATTTATGTTTGAGAGGGTGAATGAGAATAATTGCGAACAAATTTTCTGCATAATATTTTTCCTATCTTTTTTAGGTGCCGCTCTGCACCTTATTTTCCTCCGAAGTTTTTCTGTTTTTCTGTGTGGTTCTCGGCAAGTGCGATGAGTCAAGTACTTTTTTCTATCGGAAAGAAAACGACAGTTGTGTTTTTATGAATTGGATAGAAAGTTTATTTTTTGGAGAGAATACAGCCCACAACATTCTGCTATTTGCATTGGTGATAGCAGGAGGCATTCTGCTTGGCAAAATTCGTATCAAAGGCATTTCACTGGGTATCACGTTTGTATTGTTTGTAGGCATTTTCGCCGGTCATTTAGGTATGAAAATCGATCACGAGGTGCTACACTTTATGAAGGAATTTGGGCTTATTCTCTTCATCTATTCCGTCGGGTTGCAAGTAGGGCCGGGTTTTTTGTCGTCCTTCAAAAAAGGCGGAATGAAGCTGAATATGCTTGCTGCCGGCACCGTACTGCTTGGTGTGGCCGTTACTATAATTCTACATTTTGTTACCGATTTGCCTATGCCTACCATGGTGGGGATAATGTCCGGTGCAGTAACTAACACACCCGGTTTGGGTGCCGCTCAAGAAACCTTGTATGGCACTACCGGCACCACCGATGCTACTATTGCAATGGGGTATGCCATAGCTTATCCGCTTGCTATTGTGGGTATTATAGGCTCCATTATTCTGATACGTTACATCTTTCGGGTGAATATGTCCGCTGAATCGGAAAAGCTACATCAAGGTGCGGCAAACGAGATGCACGTGGAACGTATCACGCTGGAAGTAAGAAACCCGGCAATATTCGGGATGACTATTCAGAAAGTGGCGGATTTGCTGGCGGGTAACAAGTTTATCGTATCCCGCATATTGCATCGTCAAAACGAACAGATGGAGATTGCATCGCCTGCCACAGTTTTGGAAGAGGGGGATAGGATATTGATTATCACTACATTGGCTCATCGCCCCACTGTGATTGCCTTTGTAGGAAAAGAGGTGGAAGAGATGCAGAAAGAGGACTGGGAAACGCTGGATAAACATCTGATTTCCAAACGGGTATTGGTAACTCAGCCACGCATTCATGGCAAAAGTCTGCGAGAACTGAATTTGCGAAACAACTATGGTGTGAACATTACCCGCATCAACCGTGCCGGTACCGATTTGATAGCTCAACCCAATTTGAAGTTGCAGATGGGCGACCGGATAATGATTGTGGGCGATGCTGCATCGGTGGACAATGTTATCAAGGTTATGGGCAATCAGTTGCGGATGCTCAACGAACCACACCTTATTCCCATTTTTGTCGGCATCTTTTTAGGAGTGTTATTGGGTAGCATTCCGTTTGCTTTTCCCGGTATTCCGCAGCCGGTGAAGTTAGGCTTGGCGGGCGGTCCGCTCATTGTAGCCATTTTGATGAGCGTGCTGGGTGCTAAATACAAGCTTATCACCTACACCACCATCAGTGCCAACTTGATGTTGCGTGAGGTGGGCATTTGCTTCTTTCTGGCGTGTGTAGGCTTGGGTGCAGGCGAAAACTTTGTGGATACCATTGTTAATCAGGGTGGCTACCGATGGATAGGCTACGGAGTAATCATTACGGTGATACCTCTGCTTGTGATAGGCATCATTGGTAAAAAGTGGCTGAAAGTAAACTACTTTACTCTGATGGGGCTGATGGCAGGCAGTATGACAGACCCACCGGCTTTGGCTTATGCCAACTCGGTGAGCGACAACGATGCTCCCGCTGTAAGTTATGCGTCGGTGTATCCGCTAACAATGTTTCTCAGAGTGTTGGTGGCTCAGTTGCTAATACTCCTGTTTTTGTAGAAAATAGAGTAAAATAAAATATAATCAATCTTTTTTTTAAAAATCAACAAACGAAGTATGTTACAAGAATTTACGTTGAACAGAGACCGTGCAATCATCAACTTTTCGGTGAAGTATTGCGACAATCGTCAAAAGATTTTGAGTAGTTATGCATTTCGTCGGGTGGTGGAATCGTTCGTGTTCCGTGCCAAAAAAGACCATCAGATTATCTACGATTACTTTATCGAAGATTTTGAAACGGATGAAAACCTGGTTATCTCGCTCATCGAAACTATCAAACTACTGACTGTATGCGATATGGACGAGATGTTGCAAGTGAGCAACAAATATGCCGCTTTTTTCAAAGACAAGAGCGTGTTTATCGAGCTCATCGAGCTGCTGTACAACTACTGGCGTCGTTTAGAGCGTGTAACGGTGGTGCGTAACCGTCAGTTGGGCGATGGCTTGCAAAATGTTCGCTTTATTCAAGCTAACCAATTGCTCAACGAGTTGATTTTGTCTATCTATCGCCGTACCGAAGAAACGGTGATGGGATACAACCACCGGGTGTATCGTCAAACTATTGCCGGAGCCAATGCCGGTTTGATGCTCAATGACGTTAGTTGGAATTGCCCCATTGAATACAAAGGCTTGGCACATATTCCGTTTATCAGCACGGTAGTGTTAAATCCGCCTTATATTTCGTACACCAAAAAGAATACCCGCGATGGTATTTTCCAAGAGCATCAAACCAACCCGTTGGCAAACATCATTCTCAACGAAGACGATTTCTTTTTGTTTCCGGCTAAAGTAGGCAACTTGTTGGCTTTCGTGTATTTCCACAAGGATTTTATGTGTCACGGATTGGGCATTGCCAACTTGTTTGAACTGGCAACAAGCGACGAATATATGGGCAAAAAGCCTGATTTGATTTATGTATTTGGTTATCAGGATGGTTTTGATGAAAAACGTACTTTCTACTACAAGGATAAAAAGAATGACATCTTGATTGGTTATGCCAACTACTGCGACGAGGTGGACTATTTTGGCTATATGAAAAAAATGATGCTCACTTTGCACAACATTAAGCAAATGGAGCGTGGTAATCTGCCTATACACGGTGCGATGGTGAATATTGCCTTGAAGAATGGTAAAGAGGCAAATATCATCATTATGGGCGACAGCGGTGCCGGCAAGTCAGAAAGTTTGGAGGCATTCCGCACACTCAACGAGAAGTATATCCGCCACATGCGTGTAATTTTCGACGATATGGGATATCTACAGTTTGAAGCCGATGGCAGTATCAAAGCATACGGAACAGAAATCGGGGCATTTGTGCGTACCGATGACCTCGACCCTACCTACGCTTTTGCTCAATTGGACAGAGGTATTTACACCAATCCGGATAAGGTGAATGCTCGTGTAACTATCCCTATTTCTACTTACGAAATTATATCGAAAGGTTATCGCATCGACTATATGCTGTATGCCAACAATTATGCTGAGGCAAGCAAAAAAATCAGCTTGATGAGTGATATTGATGCAGCCATACAAGTGTTTGAGGATGGGGCTCGCCGTGCCAAAGGTACTACAACGGAAAAAGGTTTGGTGAAATCGTATTTTGCCAATCCGTTTGGACCGGTGCAGGAGCGTGAACGTGCCGAAAAATTGGTACGCGACTTCTTCTATGCAATGCACAAGGA
>JBHBVA010000269.1:0-5660 GCA_041793355.1 Bacteroidota bacterium
AAAGTTAGGGACTTGTGCTGTGGCACAGGTCTTTTTTTCTAAAAAAAGTAGAAGATGGAAAAGTTGGGGATAAAGGATTGGGCAGCAGAAGACCGTCCCCGCGAAAAGTTAATGTTGCGAGGCGTATCTGCTTTGACCGATGCCGAACTACTTGCTATTTTGATAGGGTCGGGTAGTCGCAACGAAACGGTAGTGGAATTATCGCAACGCATCTTGCATAAGGCAGACAACAACTTAAACAGGTTGGGACAGTTCTCTATAAAAGAGCTTGTTTCGTCCTTCAAGGGCATAGGCGAAGCCAAAGCCATAACCATTGCGGCTGCTATGGAGTTGGGCAAACGCAGGCAACAGAGTGAAGTGTTGCAAGTACCCCAAATTACATCCAGTAGCGAGGCTTTTTTTGCAGTCTATCCCTTATTGAGCGACCTCCGACACGAGGAAGTGTGGGCTTTGTTGCTTAACCGCAGCAATAAGATAATCAAGCGTTTTCAGTTAAGCAAAGGGGGAGTGAATGCTTCTGTGATTGATGTACGTGTGTTGATGAAGGAGGCTATCGAAAACTTGGCTTGCGGTATCATTTTAGCTCACAATCACCCCTCCGGAAAACTCGAACCCAGCAGAGAGGATATTGCCATTACCGAAAAAGTGGCAAAAGCAGGCAACGTGTTGGATATTCATCTGCACGACCACCTGATAGTGGCAGGTAGCAAATACTTCAGTTTTCGGGACGAAGGTATAATTGCGTAATAACCTTTATTTACAGGCAACTATATATTAGTAAGAAGAAAGACGATGAACCAAATACAATACCCGTCGGCGTTGTTAGAAAATGCAGTAAATGAATTTGCCAAGCTACCGGGAATAGGTCGGAAAACAGCTTTGCGGTTGGTTCTGCACTTGTTAAGACAGTCGGAGCAAGATGTTTCTCAATTTTCGGAAGCAATGACTACCCTTCGTCGCGACGTGAAACGATGTAGCGTGTGCCACAATATCAGCGACAACCACGTTTGCCCGATATGTAGCGACCCTCGTCGGGACAATTCTACCGTGTGCGTAGTGGAAAACATCAAGGAGGTGATGGTGATTGAAAACACGGCACAGTATCGTGGCTTGTATCACGTTTTGGGAGGGGTTATTTCGCCCATCGAAGGTATTGGACCTGCCGATTTGGAGATTGACAGTTTGGTGGAACGGGTGGCCGCCGGCGAAGTACGAGAAGTAATTTTTGCTTTGAGTACAACGATGGAAGGTGATACCACTAACTTCTACATTTACAAGAAATTAGCTCCCTACGATGTAGAAGTTTCTATGATTGCACGAGGCATTGCCATTGGCGACGAAATAGAATATGCTGATGAGGTTACATTGGGGCGTTCCATTGTAAATCGGATGCCATTTAAGGAAAGTTTTAAATTGTAGAACAAAAACGATGAACATTATATCCACGCAACAGATGCTTACACACTTTGGTGTGTGTAGCGACGACCTAAAACGTGTGTTGGCTGCGGCTTTGGAGCGAGGGGGCAACTATGCCGACTTGTTTTTTCAGCACAGCCACACCAATATGATTGCCCTAAGCGACGGAGTAGTTAATCGCACCTCCTCCGGAGTAGAATATGGGGTGGGTATCCGCACCGTTTGGGGCGACCAAACCGGTTATGCTTACGTTGAAAATACGAATACAGACGATATGCTACGTGCCGCTCGCACGGCAGCAAGTATAGCTCATTCGGGCAAAACAGCTATTCCCATCAACCTTACGGAGCGTGAATTTAGCAATCGCTATCCCATTATTACCCCTTGGGCAGATGTGGATGTGTTGAAAAAGAAACACTTTGTACAAACTCTGAACGACCGTATTTTTCAATTGGATAGCAGGGTAGTAAAAGTATCGGTTTCGCTCACCGATGCCACTACCTACATTTTGTTTGCCAATTCCGAAGGTGTGCTTGCAAGCGATTACCGTCCGATGGTGGCAATGCACGTTACTTGCGTGATGCAGCAGAATGGGAAAATTGAAAGCGGAAACGCATCGCGAGCTTTTCGGATGGGAGCTGAGTTTTTGACAGATGAGCTGATAGAAACGCTCGCCCAAGAAGCCGTAAATCAAACAGCTTTTATGTTTGATGCAGTACAACCACAAGGTGGCGAAATGCCGGTGGTGATGGCTGCCGGAGGGTCAGGAATATTGTTGCACGAAGCGATAGGACACGCATTTGAGGCAGATTTCAATCGAAAAAATATTTCTATTTTTTCCGACAAATTGGGCAAAAAAATTTGTGACAGCAGTATTAACGTGGTGGACGATGGCACTATCACGAGTGCTCGCGGAACCATTAACTTTGACGACGAAGGCATCGCCTCGCAACGAACTTACATCGTGAAAGACGGCATACTCAACAGCTATTTGCACGACCGCATCAGTGCCAAACACTATGGGGTAGCACCCACAGGCAATGGCAGACGACAGTCGTTCCGCCACGTTCCGATGCCCAGAATGCGGGTTACTTATATGGAGTCGGGCAATTGTTCCGAAGAAGAAATAATTTCGCAGGTGAAAAAAGGAGTTTATGTGGATAGTTTTACCAACGGACAGGTGCAAATAGGAGCCGGAGATTTTACGTTTTTTGTAAAAACCGGACGACTTATCGAAAATGGTAAACTTACTGCCCCCATCAAAGACATCAATGTGATAGGCAACGGACCCAAAGCACTGGCAGATATTACAATGGTTGCCAATAATCTGAAAATAGACGATGGTACGTGGACCTGTGGCAAGGAAGGGCAAAGTGCTCCCGTAGGGCAGGGATTGCCTACCGTATTGATAAAGAGATTGATAGTAGGTGGTGAAAGCTGATAAAATATACACACAATGATTACAAACCAACAAAAAGACATAGCACAGAGTTGTATGCACTTTGCCCTGAAAAATGGGTGCCGGGAGGTGCGTGTGTCGCTGATAGCGTCGGAAGCAACCACATTAGAATATCGTAACGAGCAGTTAGATAAATTGCAGCAAAGCACTGAAAATAAATTGTTTATAGAGCTTTTTGTGGACAACCGAAAAGGCTCGTTTACAACCAACAGATTGCAACTGGCAGAGGTGCATAAGCACATCACCGAAGGCATTGCAGCCACCCGCTTTTTGGGTGAAGACCCTCACTTTCGGTTGCCCCACAGCGATAGATATTACAAAGGCGATGGCTACGACTTAGAACTTTATGATGCTAACTATCCCAATATCAGCATCAATCAAAAGATGGATTTGCTCCGCAATGCCAATGCCGAAGTATTGGGCAAAGACCCTCGCTTAATATCCGTAACCTCTACTTTTGATGACAATCGTACAGCTGAATACACCATCGCCAGCAACGGTTTGGAAGAAGAAAATATCGATTCGGCCTTTACCTTATCGTCCGAAGTTGCCCTCAAAACCGATACAGATGCTCGTCCGGAATCTTTTTGGTACGATTCGCATCTTTTTTGGCATCAACTTGATAAACAAGGTATTGCACAAAAAGCCTTGCAGCGGGCTTTGGGTAAAATAGGGCAACGTCAAGCCCCATCGGGCAGGTACCAAATGTTGTTGGACAATACACAGGCATCACGAATGGTTTCACCTATCATTTCGGCTATGATGGGTACGGCTCTGCAACAGAAAAACTCATTCTTGCTCAATAAGTTAGGAAGCCCCATAGCATCTCCACTATTGAGCATCACCGATACACCGCACCTCAAGCAATCTTTTGGAGCTCGCTGGTGCGATGGCGAAGGAGTGGCTACACAAGTCCGCTCTCTTGTGAGCGAAGGAGTGCTAAACACCTATTTTATAAACACTTACAATGCCGGTAAAATGCAGATGACTCCCACGGTATCTGCCCCTTCAGTATTGCAGTTTGCTTTGGGCGATAAAAGTTTCGACGAATTGCTTGCCGGTGTGCAACGCGGTATCTGGGTAAGTGGTTTTAACGGAGGAAACACAAATCCCGCTACGGGCGACTTCTCCTTTGGTGTAGAAGGATTTCTTATCGAAAACGGAACAATCGTTCAGCCCGTAGGCGAAATGAATATTACGGGTAACTTGCTCAACTTGTGGAACAATCTGTTGGCCGTAGGCAACGACCCTCGTCAAAACTCACCTTGGAAAGTACCCAGCTTCCTTTTTGGCGATGTTGCATTCAACGGAGTATGATATAATATATATTGTCCAAACATTAATACTGTTGTGCTTGTTTTATTATGGTGATGTGTACAAACACGTATAAACACTTATACAATTAATTATTATGTTAGGTACAGAATTAAAAGAATATGGTAAATTGGTCGATAACAAAGAGTTGATGCTCGTGCATCTTCATCTTGCCGAAGGAAAAACAGTTCCTCCGCACGACCATAAAGGTCAAGACATCTATTTTACTGTAGTGAAGGGCAAAATGCAAGTAACCCTAAACAGTAGCGAAACACACGAGCTGACACCCGGTAGCGTACTCACCTTTGCAGGAGAAGCCGATATAGCAGTGCGTGCTATGCAGGATAGTGAAGCCTTTATTTATCTCATCAATCGTCAAAAATAATACAATAGCAATGGACGCAATGAAAAATCACCTTCCGCAGGTGGATATGCAGAAATTAAAAACCGTTCTGGAAATAAAAGAAGCATATTTAGAAGGTAAAATAAGTTTGCAGGAAGGACAAGCACAACTGAAAGAGAAAGTAGGTACGCTTCGCCCTTATGAAATAGCATTGGCAGAGCAAGAACTGAAAGCTCTGGACAATGACGAATGCCGTAAAGAGAATATCCAACAGATGTTGGACTTATTCCGTGATGTAATGGATACCTCCCGTCCGCAGTTGCCAATAGACCATCCCATCATGTGCTATTACCGCGAAAACGATGAGATGCGAAAACTACTATTGGCAATTGAAGATTTGGTGCAGTATCCTGTAATCAAAAATCAATGGTTAGAACTTTACGATAAGTTGGTACAATTCCGCACCCATTTGTCACGCAAGCAAAATCAGTTGTATTCCATCTTGGAGAAAAAGGGATTCGACCGCCCTACAACAACAATGTGGCTACTCGACGACTTTATCCGCGATGAAATACGAGATGCCCGCAAACTGATAGACGACAACCGTGATGATGAGTTTATTGCCTTTCAGCCAACATTAGTTGCCGACATTCGCGACTTGATGCAAAAAGAGGAAACAGTGCTTTACCCAACCTCGTTGGCAATGATAACAGAAGCTGAATTTGAAGAAATGAAAAGCGGAGATAAAGAAATTGGCTTTGCTTGGATAAACGTAAGCAATCAGCCAAAGGAAAATTCAGCCGAACAGAATAAGCCAACCAATCAGGAAGGATTCGCAGCCGATTTAGCAAATCTGCTTGGTAAATACGGATATAACATCGGCGGAGCAGACAATCAACTACTAAACGTAACAACAGGACAATTAACGTTAGAACAAATCAATCTTATTTACAAGCATCTGCCCGTAGATATATCCTTTGTAGATGAAAATGAGTTGGTTTGCTTCTATTCCGATACAGACCACCGTGTGTTTCCGCGAAGTAAAAATGTTATCGGACGCGATGTCAAAAACTGTCATCCGCGTACAAGTGTGCATTTAGTAGAAGAAATTATAGAAAAGTTTCGTTC
>JBHBVA010000270.1:0-2995 GCA_041793355.1 Bacteroidota bacterium
AAAACACCTATCAGCAAATTACCCCCTGAGGCTTTGGACGAGATAATGTTCGGCACGGACGAACGGCTACAAATCAAAAACGAAGCACTGGGGAATAATTCCAACTATATGCTTGCTTTCGAGGGGGTTGCCAAATATATCAGCCTGCAACAAGAGAGTGATGCCTCCGCATCGGCACAAAAGTGGGCCGAGCAATTTGTAACCAGTGCCACTTGCCCCGAATGCAACGGGCAACGTCTCAATCGTGAAGCTCTGCACTATAAAATAGGCGAAAAAAATATAGCCGAGCTGTCGGCAATGGACATTCGCCAACTGCACGATTGGATGCAACAGCTCGACAAGCACATCAACGAGCGTCAGCGAGTGATAGCCACAGAGGTGAAAAAGGAGATTGTTTCGCGTCTTAGCTTTTTGCTGGATGTGGGGTTAGATTACCTTTCCCTCATCCGCTCGTCGGCAACCTTGTCGGGGGGCGAAAGCCAACGCATCCGCTTGGCCACGCAAATAGGCTCGCAGTTGGTAAATGTGCTGTACATCTTAGACGAACCCAGCATCGGGCTACATCAGCGAGATAACGTACGGCTTATCAACTCCCTGAAAAAGTTACGCGACACGGGCAACTCCGTCATCGTGGTGGAACACGACAAAGATATGATGCTTGAAAGCGATTTTGTGGTAGATATGGGACCATACGCAGGGCGAAACGGTGGACAGGTAGTGTTCGCCGGCACACCCAAGCAGATGCTGAATACGCATACGGTAACGGCCGATTATCTGCAAGGTATCCGCCGGATAGAGGTTCCCGATACTCGGCGAGAGGGCAATGGCAACAGCATCGTTCTGACCGGAGCAAAAGGGAACAACCTAAAAAACGTATCGGCCACCTTTCCGCTGGGAACATTTATCTGCGTAACAGGTGTGTCGGGTAGCGGAAAGTCCACCCTCATCAACGCAACGCTGTATCCTATTCTCAGTCAGCATTTTTACCGCTCGCTCACCAATCCTTTACCCTACGAAAAGATAGAAGGAATAGAACATATCGACAAAGTAATCAACGTTGACCAATCGCCAATCGGACGAACGCCACGCTCGAATCCGGCCACCTACACGGGCATATTTTCCGACATTCGCAACCTTTACGTGGGGTTGCCCGAAGCAAAAATACGCGGTTACAAACCGGGACGATTTTCCTTCAACGTAAAAGGCGGACGATGCGAAACCTGCGGAGGAAACGGCTATAAAACCATCGAAATGAACTTTCTGCCCGATGTGCTTGTGCCTTGCGAAGAGTGCCACGGCAAGCGTTACAATCGTGAAACGCTGGAAGTACGCTTCAAAGGAAAATCTATTGCCGACGTGCTGGATATGACCATCAATATGGCGGTAGAGTTTTTCGAAAACGTGCCTACTATCTTGCACAAAGTGAAGGTGTTGCAGGATGTTGGCTTAGGCTATATTAAGCTGGGGCAACCCTCCACCACCCTTTCGGGTGGAGAAGCCCAACGCATCAAACTTGCCACCGAGTTGGCACGCACCGATACGGGAAAAACCTTTTACATTCTGGACGAACCCACTACCGGGTTGCATTTTGAGGATATTCGGGTACTGCTCGACGTGCTGAACCGACTTGTGGAAAAGGGCAATACAGTACTGGTTATCGAACACAATTTGGATGTAATCAAATGTGCCGACTACCTGATAGATATGGGACCCGAAGGTGGTTCGGGCGGTGGCGAATTGCTCGTTCAGGGCAAGCCCGAAGATGTTATTTCGCATCCGAAAAGCCACACAATGCATTATTTGAGGGACGAAATAGCAAAAAAATAGCCTCCAAAGACATTTTTTTAGGTAAAACATTTGCAAAATAGAAAAACGCACTTTATCTTTGCATCAAGGTTGAAGCAAGAGAGCTTTTTTAAGCAACGTTTGAAAATGAAAGATTGAACAAAATTGAATAGGAGGAAAAAATTGCTTCCGCATTCAATTTCAAGATATAAAAGTACAAGGATTGATTTTGGCCCCAATGTGGTCATACTACAATCAATTCAATTGTGTAGTTTTTGTAAAGTTTGTGTTAAGAGGGGAAAGTCTGCGAAGTGATTCGTGGGCTTTTCTATTTTATACGGATAATTTTTGTTACCTTTGCTACCATATTTTATGTGATACTGAATAAGTTATGCTAACAAGAATACTGCGTTTGGCGAGTTGCTATCTCGCTTTTGTTATCCTTTTTGTTCTGCAAAAGCCTCTGTTTATGGCTTTTCACATTCATCTTTACAGCGATGTGAATTGGGTAGATTGGCTACGCATAATGTGGCACGGGTTACCTCTCGACCTCTCGTTGGCAGGTTACCTTACGGCATTGCCAGGCTTGATGCTCATAGCCTCTGTGTGGACGCAAAGCCGGGTGTTAATTTATTTTTTGAAAGCATATTCCGTTTTGGTGGCAGTGCTTATGGCAAGTATTTTTGTGGTGGATGTAGGGCTATACGAAGCGTGGCAATTCCGCTTGGATGCTACCCCGGTTTTTTATTTTATGTCATCGCCGGCAAATGCCATAGCCAGCATCACTGCCCGGCAATGGGTGATGGGCGGTATGTTTTTCTGCATTTACGTAGCCATCCTCTACAAGTGCTTGAGCCTGATAATGTGCAGACCATTGTCCCAACTTCGGATGAAACAAAAGATAACTTCGTCCGTAGTGTTGCTGTTGCTCACGGGGGCATTATTTATTCCCATTCGGGGAGGTTTTTCGGTATCTACAATGAACCTGAGCCGGGTATATTTCAGTGCCGTTCCCAAGCTCAATCACGCCGCTATCAATCCGGCTTTTAGCTTTATGTACTCGGTAACGCACCAGCAAAATTTTGACGAGCAATTTCGTTTCTTTTCCTCCGATGAAGCGGATAAACACTTTGAGGGCTTAACGCAAAGCTCTATTTTACAACCCGATAGCACCTTGCAAGTGCTCACAACCAATCGCCCTAACGTGGTT
>JBHBVA010000271.1:0-7718 GCA_041793355.1 Bacteroidota bacterium
CGTTACCGATGGTGGCCGACATAGCTTCTGTTTGTGTACGCAACATATTCACGTGAGCATCAAACACAGTCATATTGAATGTGGTGGTTTCGGCGTGGCTGTTGATTTTTGCCGCTTCGTGGTCGGCTCCGTAGGCATTTACTATTTGTGCCCACAACCAACGTGCCGCACGGAACTTGGCCACCTCCATAAAGAAGTTGGTTCCGATACCGAAATTAAATTTTATTTTTTTAGCTACGGCAGAGGCATCAGCTCCGGCTTCAGTTAGTTTTGCGAGTATTTCGTTACCGTCCGCCAAAGCGTAACCCAGCTCTTGATAGATGTACGAGCCGGCGTTGCTAAACATATTGGCATTTACGTTCAGCACACGCACGTTGGGCAATTGCTCTGCTGCCTGCAACACTTTTTGTGCATCTGCCACCCAGTCGGGGTTGTCTGCACCGCGTTTCAATATCGATTTGAAAGGGTCGTAATTTACCGAACCACGTACTTTTGATAAATCTACTCCGCTACTTTTCAGATAGTTGGTAAATATTTCGATAAAGTTTACCACCTGTGTGTGGCAAGTAGTGAAGTTCAGCTCCACAGCGTCGGGAGCGATGTCTTTTAGCAAAGTAGCAACGAAATCGGCACTCACATCGCTACCTTTGAAACGGAATCCCAAAGAATTTACCCCTTTGTAAAGCACATCCAAGGCTTTGGCATTGGCAGCTTTGGCATCGCCTTTTACGGCAATATCCTGACGGACAAGCCAGTTGTTGTCCTTTTTGGTGCCTCGCACAAACGGAAACTCGCCGGGCAGGGCATCGGGGGTGCAAAGCCCCTCCAAATCCTCGCTACGATAAAAAGGGTTTACGCTAAATCCCTCATTCGTTTTCCACACCAACCGCTTGGCAAAGTCGGCACCTTTCAAGTCGGCTGTAATTTTCGCTACCCACTCTTCGGTGGAGATGGCAGGAAAATCTGTGAAAAGCTTTTCTTTTAAATTCTCCATATTCAGTTCTTTAAAATGGTAATTATGTATATTATAAAACTGTTTTTTCTGTTGAATCTCAGTTATTCTGCACACATGGTGCAGGGCTTGCAAAAGTAACGTATTTTGTTCAGTTGGAAAAGAAATATTGTCATTTTTCCATTGGTAAGGGATTATTTATCCCTTTTCTTGATAGTAAACAAAACAGAAAAACCTCCGCCCCGACTTTTCGCAAGCCGATGGCGGAGGCACTGTTTCACCCTTTTCTATTTTTCAAACGCGGGATATTGCCACAGTAAAAACAATACCCTGACCTCAGCCCCCCTGTGGGAAATGGGCAATACAAAAACGCAGGGGGAGGGATTACATTTTATCCTTGAACAAACGGACTGCGAAACCGTACGAAGGTATAGTGCTTCTGGTAGTGGCAACCCAGCGTGTACCTTCTTTGTTCATGAGTTGCAGGTAGTAGTATTGGCTACCATCTAAAATGCTTGATGTCCAATAGTCTCCTAATTCCAATTGGCTCGTCATTACCGCAGCCTCCGAAAGGTATCCGGTCATCGGGAAAACGCGGCTACAATCGTCAGTAGCATTACTTGTCCAGTAGGAGGCTTTTGAAATGTCATCCAATGTTACGCTCTTTGTCCCGATGTATCTGCTTGTTACCAAGCAATGGTTAAATTCATTGCCAGCTATCCGCACAAATTGATAGCGATAGGCCATCACCATGTCCTTGGTATCGTTCACGAAACGCAGACCATAAATAGTATTAAAATCCGATGCTCTGAGGTTGTTTGTGAAAGTACCCAGTGTTTCCCCTTCAATCTGCAGATATTCTCCGCTTGTTTCGTAGTCGGCAGGGTATGAGCTTGTGGGGGATAAAGCCAACACTCCTCTGTATGGGGCTATACCAGCCATTTCACGTGCAGTGGGTAGGTGATAAGCAGTTCCTTCTATCGTAATGTTCGTGAATTTGCTCACAGCTTGTTCTCTGGTGAAATATTCGGCATTGCTTAGTTGGTCGTTTCCATACGCACTATGCGTTTGAAGAAGACTCACACCATCTTCGGCCACGTTGTACTCTGCCACATACTCCAGTGGCATGCGTGGTCTGTCTATATCCAAAGCCATAGGATATCCGATACCCGATTTAAACATTTTTGTTCGCACGGGCAATGTTGTGGTTGTCCCTTTTTCATACGTTTTGAATCGGTTGATGTACGTTTCGGTGCTGAAGCCCGCACTTGGCTTGGCCGATTCGGGACGAGGATATGCCCACATAACGTACACTTCTTCAGCTCCTTTGCTTACGCTGATGGTTCGGCTCAAGGTTGTGGTGGTAGCCACGTCGCTGGTAAACTTCCACACGGGAGCTGTATCCGTTACGCTTGCCACGCTGGTGGAATAGTCGAATACACCGTCGGTAGATAATGCGTTTGTCTGAATTTTGATGCTCGAATTTACGGCTGCATCTCCCTGATTGGTTGCATTGTTCACAGTAACTTTCAACAGCGAACCTTGCGGACGGAACGTAACCGTGATTTTAGGAGCTCGCTCGCCAGAGGCTTTGGCTACCACGAAAGGTGTCCACCCGAAAGCCAACGGTACGCGTGCCTGATGTGGCTCCAAAGCGTCGTCCTTTGTGGAACTGTATTTAAAATCCACCTGCGTGCGGTCGGCGTTTAGCGTTCCATCGCCGGCAATACCAGCGATGTACCAGGTTTCGCCCGCCTGCGGAGTGGTAACGGTGCTACTTCCCGACGAAAGCAGGGTCAATTCGGATGTTTTGGTGTTCAGAGTGATACTCCCGTCAGCGGCGGTTGTTGCCGTCCAATCAACAAGGGCGTACACTTGCGTTGTAGTACCTTTTTTGCGTAGAAAACAATGTGTTTTCCAGCTGGTTATGCCATCTTCGTTGATAAATCGAGGAATGTTCAAATCGGTGTCGAAGCTCAAGGCTCGTGTTTGGTCGGCCGTAGGAAACTCTCCCGAAATCTCTAATTGCAGGGTTGCCGTCTGCTCTTTTACAGCAGGCGTTTCGTACCCGTTTTCGTCGCTCCCACAGGAGAAGAAAACTGCGATGCCCAAGGCGGGCAACATCCATTGTTTGAAGTTGAATTTTCGTTTCATTGTTGTTCTGATTTTTTTTCTTTTTGCTTTGTTGTGTTGATTTACTCCTCCTCTCCGAAATTGATAACATCGGAAGCCTCTTCGCTATAGTCGTAAACCTTGTCGGAGGACATAGAAAGGCTGGTGAGGGTGTGCTGCGGTAGCTCCCATACCATAAAATCTGCTTGGGGGCAGATGTAGTTTTGCTTTACATACATAATTTGTACTAAAAATTTGAATTACTGTGAATTAACTCGCTTGTGCCGTACTATCTCATTTGTCCTGTACTTATCGAAAGGAGAGAAATAATTTCCCCGCAGGGGGAGCTTTTGAAGAAACGGCGTGCAAAGCAAAAAAAAAAAAACGTCGGGCCAAATTTGACCTGACGTTTAACAGAATTTTAACAATAAAAAAGTGAGGTTCTCCGTCCGATAGCGATATTACGCATCCAAAGGTTGCAAGTGCCACATATTACGACATTTGACAAACGAACGAGAAGCGGAAATCAGTAGTATCAAACCTCCTGATAGATATGCGGGCAGATATTCGTCGAGAAAAGGAGTGAAAAACACAAACAGAATCAAGAAGACAGAGATAAATATCTCTTGCACAAGGTTGCGATGAAACCTGAAACGAATGAACTGCCGGGCCCACAACCATACGAGCAACACATAGCCTACATAACTCACCACGTAACCAATGCCTGTAGCGAGCAATCCCCAATGAGAGAAAAGGTATTGCGTGGAGCCATAATAAAGGGAAAAGAAAAGCAACTCGCTGAACAGATAGTGCTTGCCCTTGCCTTTGGCAAGCAACACAAAAGCCATAGGCCACGAAAGCACCTTGAGAAATGCTCCCAGAGCCTGCCAACGGAGCAAGGATGCGGCTTGCTGAAAGTCGGAACTATACAACAAGTGCAAAATGTAAGGAGAAAAAAGCAAAATGCTTATAATCAAAGGGGTGATGATAAGCAAGGCAACGTAAGTTTGCTCGTTGATGAGGCGTTCGCCGGCTATCCGTCGGTGAATTACTCCGCACAAGCGGGGATAGAAGTCCCCTCCCATCACCCTAAGCACAAGCATCAGATACACGTTGGTAATGGCCCACACAGCCTGAAAAAGCCCTGCCGCATCCATCCCCATACGCTCCACCAAAAAGCCCCGAATAGCCAGCATAGTTACGGTACTCAACATAGCTCCCAGCACCAAGTAGCCCCCCAAACGAAAAAGTGCTTTGCCTACTTGCCACGTTTCTCGCCAAGAAACACTCAAGTAGCTATGAAACAACGACTTATGAATGGAACGATAGTAAAACCACGAGAGGGCATAGTGGGCCATCGTGCCTATGGCCAAAGAGGGGAGAATACCGTTTGTACGGAAAAAGTAAAGCAAGGGTAGCGATATTAAAAGGGTGGCTACATTGCCCCAAGCAGTTACTTTGGCTACTTCCGCAATATGATGAAGCCCTTGCATAACAAGCATTTGCCCTTGCTGCAAGGTGCTGAATATCACCACAACAGACACGCTCATCACCTGCACCTGATAGGCATCGCTACCCAACGCCCAAAGGCTGATAGGATGCGAAAACAATAGGCAAACAATACCCCCTAACAGAGCTGTGATGCGAACCAAACGACGCACGTGTGCAACAAGATAAGCCGTACGCCGTGCATTGCCTTGCTGCGAGGCGGTAGCAATTTCCTTCATCCCCGACATTTCCAGCCCCAACCCCGACAGGCTACGCACCATCTCGGCAATGGAGAAATAGAGGCTTGCCAAGCCCACCCCCGACGTACCTACCAACCACGCCACAGCCTTGTTGCGGAGCAATCCCGCAAGAATATTGATGGCTTGCGAGCCTCCCAGCAGGGCTGTGGCGTGTAATATCTTTTTGTACGACGATGCTTTCATTCCGCAACACTAAATGTAAATTTCTACTTTGTACATCCAAAGGTACGCACTTTTGGGGAAATGGAGTCGTACCTAACAAGCCAAATGCGTAAACAGACAAAAAGAAAGGGTGTGCAGTTCATTCGCAAATGTGGCACACCCCTTTCTTTCGATAAGTCTTTTTTTACTCTTACTGCACTATCGGACAACTACACGTTGTGCAAAGCCATCGGCTACCACTACGTAGGTGCCCAAAGCCTGACCCACCAAGTCCAGCCACGCTACCCCATCGGCATCAGCTTGAACGGTAGCTACCTGCATCCCCGAAATGGCATACACTTTTACGTCGGCATTGGCTTTGAGCCCCTGCATTTGCACCGTGCGACCACCAACGGATACTTTGATTATGCCTGCTTGCGAACTTTTTATGTCCGTAGGAGTTCCATTCAGTCCCCAGCCTTTGCTGTCGAGCAGGTTTTTTATTTCTTGCGAAAGCAGAGCTTCGTCGGCAGCAGATGTGGTCAGCATCGCACCTTCGGCACGGCGAGCCGCATCCAGATTGTTTATCAACGCAACCCACACATCGGCACTAAAATTATTGCCCGACAGGTTGAGATTGGACAAGCCCGACAACTTCGTGAAGTCGATATTGGAAGTGGTTCTTAAACCGCAATTACTCAAATTGAGGGTGGTAACGGGCATATCACGCAACTCCACAGTACCCGATGCCAAGGTGGGATTGTTACTCAAATTGACAGTAGTGGGGCCGGCCTCAGCAAGAAGTACATTTTTCAGAAGCGGGCGGTTACTCAAATCTACTGACGTCAATTGCGATGTGCGACCAACAAAAACGGTTTCCAATTTACTACTTGCCCGCAAGGCCAACTCACCGGTAAGGTGTGTACCCACCGCAGTAAATTGCTTAAGCTCAGGCAGATTGTTCAAATTATTCACATCCGTGAAAGACGTGTTTGTCAAATCCAAAACCTGGATTACATTCGGATTGGGGAAAGTTACGGTTTTTAAGTTCCACGTTTTTTCTTCACCCAATTTACCCAAGCGGAGAACACGCAACAGTGGCAAGTTAGTGAGGTCTGCGTGCGAAATACCGCAACGCAAACTCAATTGCTCCAAGTTGGTAGCCCCCGATAGGTTTACAGTGGATGTATTCGTGTTGTTCAGGGTAAACACTTTCAGTGTGGCAGGAGCGTTCGACAAGTCTGCCGAGGCAATGCTTCCGGCAACAATGTTCAGCAAGGTGATATTGCCGCGAAAAGTTACTGTGGCCCCATTTTGTGCCGTGTAAACTTGGTTTACGTTTGTGCCTATATTCACACTTTGCCCGCCATCTATGCCCGTTACCTCAATTCCGGCACCTTGTATATCGGCCACAGTAAAGGACGTTCCGGACATCACGAAACGGATTTCCTGTGCGTTGGCAACAATAGCTGTAAGTATCAGGGCAGAAAGGGTAATGCCCTTGCGGAGGGTCTTCACCAAAGAAGAGTACTTTTTTTTCATTTTTTCAATTCTCGTTTTGTGTTACATAAAATCAATGAGCAAAGGTAAGAGAAAATTCTGCCACACGGAGTAAACAATTGCTTGTTTTATTTCTATTTTAACAATCTATAAATTTTGCACGAAAAACACCAACACCTCCTTGCAATAAAAGGAGGTGCTGATATGCGAACAGTGATGGGGACACATATTATTCCAAATATGTGTATCCGTACAGTCCCGAACGGTAGTTCGACAGAAACTCTTTGCCTTCTTCTACCGTGATAGAGCCTTGCTTCACACAGGAGGTTACCCACGTTTCTACCGTGCGAACCAGGCGTTTGGCATTGTATTGGGCATAATCCAACACTTCTGCAACGGTTTCGCCATCAATGGTTTGGTCTATGTAATAGCCGTTTTTGTCCACCGTAACGTGTACGGCATTGGTGTCGCCGAAAAGATTGTGCAAATCGCCCAAAATTTCCTGATAAGCTCCTACCAAGAACACTCCGAGATAGTACGACTCATTTTTCCGCAAGCTATGTACCGGTAAGTAGGTGCTACCCGACGAGCTGGAAATGAAGTTGTCGATTTTACCATCGGAGTCGCAAGTGATGTCTTGCAAAGTTGCCGAACGGTCGGGGCGTTCATCTAAACGATGAATGGGAATGATGGGGAACACTTGGTCGATAGCCCACGAATCCGGTAGCGACTGAAATAGTGAAAAATTACAGAAGTACTTGTCCGGCAATAGTTTAGCCAATTGTTTCAACTCTTCGGGCGAGTGCTTGGCACGTCCTGCCAGTTGATAAATTTCGCGAGCAATTGAAAAATACAATCTTTCTACTTGTGCCCTGGTTTTCAGTGTGATGAGTCCTAAGCTGAAAAGGTCTAAGGCTTCTTCTCGTATTTGCTGGGCATCGTGCCACGCTTCCAGCATTCGCTGTTGCGACAAGTTATCCCAAATTTGATAAAGCTCTTTTACCAATTCGTGTGCGTCCTCTTCCACCTCTTCGTTGTCGTCCCATTTTGGCAAGGTGGCTGTTTCCAGTACCTCAAAAACCAAGATGGAGTGATGTGCTGTGAGCGAGCGTCCCGATTCGGTGATAATATTGGGGTGGGGCAGATTGTTTTTGTTGGCGGCATCTACCATAGTAAACACGCTGTCGTTTACATACTCCTGAATGGAGTAATTTACACTGCTTTCGCTGTACGACGAACGAGTGCCATCGTAGTCCACCCCCAAA
>JBHBVA010000272.1:0-4309 GCA_041793355.1 Bacteroidota bacterium
CACTCAAAGCCGCCGGCATCAAAGTGGCTCACGTGGTGTCGAGTTCCAAATTTGCACTGAAATGCCAAGAAGCCGGAGTAGATGCCGTAGTAGCCGAAGGGTTTGAAGCGGGCGGACACAACGGTTATGAAGAAACAACCACACTAACCCTTATTCCGCAAGTACGCAAAGCCATAACCATTCCGCTGATTGCTGCCGGAGGCATTGCTACGGGGGCCGGTATGCTTGCCGCTTTTAGCTTGGGAGCAGAGGGCGTGCAGTTGGGTACTCGTTTTGCTTTGACGCAAGAGAGTTCCGCATCGCAAGAGTTTAAGGAGCTTTGCATATCGCTGAAAGAGGGAGATACATTATTGGCTTTGAAGAAAATAGGTCCTACTCGTCTTATAAAAAACGGCTATTACCAACTGGTGCAAGAGGCGGAAAACAGAGGTGCGTCTGCCGACGAGCTGCGAGAGCTACGCGGAAAAGGTCGTGCCAAGAAAGGGATGTTTGAGGGCGACCTCGAAAATGGCGAACTGGAGATAGGGCAGATAGCCGCCCTGATAGACAGTTTACCCGGTGCAGAGCAAGTGGTGAACGATATGATTACCGAATTTAATCAGAAAGCAGCCGAAATGGCGACCTTGAGATTTTAAGTATCAGCTATCTTGATGCAACTGAATTTGTTTTCGCCCGCAGAAAAATACAAGCTCATCAGCTTGGCAAGTGGCAGCAATGGCAATTGCTACTTTATAGGCACAGCATCGCAAGGCATACTTGTAGATGCGGGCATCGGAGTGGCAAGCATAAAAAAGCACTTGCGTGAACATGGTATTTCGTACCAAAATATTATGGCTGTGCTAATTACGCACGACCATGCCGACCACATTCGCAGTGTGGGCAGTTTGGGCGAAAAGCTAAAACTACCCATTTACGCAACGCAAGCCGTACACGATGCTATCGGGCGGAGTTTTTTTGTGCGAGATGGGCTCAGAGCATCGGCTCGCTTCGTGAAAAAGGAGGAAACAATTGTTATTCACGACTTTGAGATTACCCCTTTTGAAGTGCCTCACGACAGCTTCGACAATGTAGGATACCATATTCGCTTCGGTGAGCATAGCATCACGTTGGCTACGGATGTAGGACGCATTACCGACCGCATAGAGCATTATGCCCGGATGGCCCAAACGTTGATTTTCGAGAGCAATTACGATGAAACGATGTTGCAAACGGGACGTTATCCTCAGCATCTGAAACAGCGAATTGCTTGCGGCACAGGACATTTGAGCAATAGGCAAGCGGCTGATTTTTTGGCTAAAATTTATTCGCCACAACTTAAAACAATTTGGCTGTGCCACCTCAGTGGCGACAACAATCGTCCCGAATTGGCCTACAATCAGACTGCCGATGCTTTGTCGAAAATCGGAGTGGAGGTGGGTAAACATATACAGTTGCAAACGCTCAATAGAGGAAAACCATCTAAGGCTCAGGATTTTATAGTGGAAGGCAGACTGAACTTGGCTGCAAACAGATAGAAGTAACAATTTGGCATACAGATATTTGCGATGAAAGGAGTTGTACTGATAGTAGAAGACGATATAGCTTTTGGTGTGATGTTGCAAAGCTGGTTTAAGAAAAACGGCTTTGCCCCCTTGCTTTGCTCCAAAGTGGAGGATGCAAAATCCACATTGCAAACAGAAACTATCCACCTGATACTAAGTGATTACCGGCTACCGGACGGCAACGGAACGGACTTGTTGGCGTGGCTAAAAAAGCAACTCAAAAACAGCAATACTCCTTTTATTATAATGACAAGTTATGCCGAAACCCAAAACGTGGTGCAAGCTATGAAGTTGGGGGCTTTCGACTACTTGGAAAAACCCATCAATCCATCGGTATTGGAGGGTAAAATCACATCGGCACTCAATAGCTCCGCCACAGAACCACCGAAAGAGAAAAAAACAGCCTCTGCCACCAGCAAAACACCACTGCCACGTGGCGGAGAGGCCATTTACGGAACATCGCCGGCATCGAAACAGATGTATGCTCACATCGATTTGGTAGCACCTACCCATCTTGCCGTACTTATTCGGGGCGAAAGCGGAACAGGCAAAGAATATGCTGCCCGAATGATTCACGAACGCAGCAAACGCAGCGATAAGGTTTTCCTGGCGTTGGACTGTGGTAGCCTATCCAAAGAGTTGGCTCCCAGCGAGTTGTTCGGACATCTTAAAGGAGCATTTACTTCCGCTATCGAAACGAAAAAGGGTGCCTTTGAGCAAGCAAACGGAGGAACGCTTTTCTTGGACGAGATAGGCAACCTCTCCTACGAGGTGCAGGTGCAATTGCTCCGTGCCGTACAGGAGATGAAAGTTCGTCCCGTTGGGGCATCCACCGACATCACGGTAGATGTCCGCCTCATTGTTGCCACCAACGAAAACTTGGAAACGGCCATAGCCGAAGGGCGATTCCGCGAAGATTTATTCCATCGCCTTAACGAATTTACGCTGAATGTGCCTGCCCTCCGCAACCGAAAGGAGGATTTGGGACTGTATGCCAACTTTTTTCTGCAAAAAGCCAATGAAGAGCTCGACAAAAAGGTGGAAGAGTTTTCGCCCGAATGCTTGGCAATACTGCAAAACTACGCTTGGCCCGGCAACTTGCGGGAGTTGCGAAACATTGTCAGACGAATGGTGTTGTTTGCACAAGGCTCACGTATCGAGGTGGAAAATATTCCCGAATCTCTTATAAGTATAAGCAATTGTAATACAGTGGCCTATTCAGCTCCGCAAGAAACTTTGGCACTCAAACCTCAAAACGAACGAGAGCGTATTCTGCAAGCCATTGCCGCTGCGGGTGGCAACAAGTCGTTGGCGGCCCAAATGCTAAAGATAGACCGCAAAACTCTGTACAACAAAATACATCAGTACGGCATAGAATTGTAACGATACTGTGCCGACACCTCTCCTCTGCAAAGAGGAAATCACTACTTTTTCTATCAATAAACACTTTAGCTTTCGGACAAAATACCTATATTTGCAAAATATAGCTTTTATTTTAATATACCATAATTTTGATGAAGACTTCTATAACATTGGCCCTTTGGCTTACTTTGGGTAGTGGTGCAATGCTTGCACAGAGCTTCGGAGAGGTGAATCCGGCTCCGCAGTCGATAGCCAAAACTTCCGAAAAAAATGTGGCTATGCCACAAAAGGCGTATGTGGCAGCCGATGCCAAGCGGTACGGCACTTATCCGCTACAGTCGCTGGGTGCGTGGGTAAACGTTGCTCCCGACAAAAAGAACAACTTTCCCATATACGTAGGGGTAAAGGGTGATAAATCCATCAAGAAATACGAAAAATTCATTCCCAAAAAAGAAGAAGGCTACTACCTGTCGGTGCAAGCCGACCGCATCGTAATAGCCGGTGCCGACGAACGAGGACTTTTTTACGGAATACAAACGTTGAAGCAATCGCTCAAAAACGGAGCGTTGCCAATGGGGGAAGTTACCGACTTTCCCGATGTGAAATATCGGGGCGTAGTGGAGGGCTTCTACGGAACGCCCTGGAGCCATCGAGACCGTTTGAGTCAGCTGGATTTTTACGGCAAACACAAATTGAACGTGTACATCTACGGACCTAAAGACGACCCTTATCACAGTGTGCCCAACTGGCGAAAACCTTATCCCGAAAAGGAAGCCAAACAGATAAAAGAGTTGGTGGAATACGCACACAAAAACGGTGTGATTTTCTATTGGGCAATTCACCCCGGACAAGATATTAAATGGAACGAGGAAGACCGTAACTTGCTGATTGCCAAATTTGAAAAAATGTACGAGCTGGGCGTACGTGGCTTTGCTGTATTTTTCGACGACATTTCGGGCGAAGGCACAAAGGCCGACAAACAGGCAGAACTGCTCAATTACATAGACAACCATTTTGTTCAAAAGAAGAAAGACGTAGCTCCGCTGGTGATGTGTCCCACAGAATACAACAAAAGTTGGTCCAACATCGAAAAAGGTTACTTGCCCACGCTGGGCAACAAACTAAATCCCGGTATCGAAATTATGTGGACGGGTAACACGGTGATTGCCTGCATCGACAAACCCGATATGGAATGGATAAACGGACACATCAAACGCAAGGCATACATTTGGTGGAACTTCCCGGTATCGGATTACGTTCGTGACCACTTGTTGCTGGGGGCCACTTACGGCAACTCGTTAGATATTGCCAACGACCTTTCAGGATTTTTGTCGAACCCGATGGAGCGTGCTGAAGCATCCAAAATCGCCCTCTATTCGGTGGCAGACTACACGTGGAATATGAAA
>JBHBVA010000273.1:0-6669 GCA_041793355.1 Bacteroidota bacterium
CCTTTTGGCAAGCCATCGTTTGCGGTGGAGTTGAATGCCGATATTCGCCCCACAGCAAAATGGTGGCTAAATGCTCATTATACCTTGCAAACGGGGCGAAAACAATTGTTCGACACAGCTTCCGATGTGTATGATATGGGTAACATTAACGAACTAAATGTGCGTGTCAACTATCAGATTACAAGTAGTTTGTCTGCCAATTTTGGCATAAACAACCTACTTAGCCAAAAGTATGAACTGCATCCGGGTTACGCTAATTTCGGATTGAACTTTTTGGGTGGTATCAGTTGGAAGTTTTGATGTAATTTTGTAGCACAAAAAGAAAACGACTATAAAGATGAATAAGGAAGTTTTTTGCAAGTTTCGTCCCGACATCATCGATTCGTTGAAAGGGTACAATCGCGATAAGTTTCTTGCCGACCTGATGGCAGGTGTAATTGTTGGCATCGTGGCATTGCCATTGGCCATTGCCTTTGCCATAGCATCGGGGGTTAGCCCCGAAAAAGGACTTTATACGGCCATTATCGCAGGCTTCATCATCTCCTTTTTGGGAGGGAGCAACGTACAGATTGGTGGTCCCACGGGGGCTTTTGTGGTGATTGTGGCCGGCGTGATTTCTCAGTATGGAGTGGAGGGGCTTGCCATCGCCACCGTGATTGCCGGATTACTGTTGCTGCTGATGGGGTTGCTCCGCTTGGGAGCGGTGGTTAAATTTATGCCGTATCCCATTGTGGTAGGATTCACCAGCGGTATTGCCCTTACGATTTTTACTACACAGGTAAAAGATTTTTTAGGGCTGGAAATCAGTGAAATACCTGCTGATTTTGTAGAGAAATGGCAAGTTTATCTGCAACACATCGGCACTGCCGACCTTTGGACGATAGGTATTGCAGCATTAAGCGTAGCGATAATTGTGCTGATGCCCAAAGTGTCGAAACGAATACCCGGCTCGCTCATCGCCATTTTGATAACTTCCGTGCTTGCCTATTTGCTGAAAGAGTATGCCGGTGTGGCAAGCATCGAAACCATTGGCGACCGATTTAACATCGGGGGGACACTCCCCGAAGCAAAGGGATTGCCCATCACACTCGAAAGTGTTCGTTTGGTGTTTCCTGCCGCTTTCACCATTGCTATTTTGGGAGCTGTGGAATCGCTACTTTCGGCTACGGTGGCGGATGGAGTTACGGGCAAAAAACACTCGTCCAACACCGAACTGATGGCTCAGGGAGTGGCAAATATCGTAACGCCGTTTTTCGGCGGGATACCTGCCACCGGTGCCATTGCCCGCACAATGACCAACATCAACAACGGTGGACGAACCCCCATAGCGGGCATCATACACGCTGTGGTGCTTTTGCTCATCCTTTTGTTTTTGGGCGACCTGACACGATTGATACCAATGTCGTGTTTGGCCGGAGTATTGATGGTGGTGGCATACAATATGAGTGAGTGGAGGAGCTTCAGAGGGGTGATGAAAGGGGCAAAATCGGATAGAGCTGTGCTGCTAACCACCTTTTTGCTGACGGTGATTTTCGACCTTACCATCGCTATCGAATTAGGATTGTTACTCGCTATCTTCTTGTTTATGAAGCGGATGACCGACGTAACCGAAGTGTCTGTAAAGACAGACAAGTTGGATTTATCGCACGACTCGGAAATAATACACGAAGATGAGGTACTGACCCTGCCCAAAGGTGTGGAAGTGTATGAAATAAACGGTCCCTTCTTTTTCGGGGTAGCAAACAAGTTCGACGAGGGGATGCGGATAGTGGCTCATCCGCCTCAAGTGCGGATAGTGCGGATGCGGCGAGTGCCTTTCATCGACTCCACAGGGTTGCACAACTTAGAGGTATTCTGCAAAAAATCGCAAAAAGATGGTACTCAAATCATCCTTTCGGGGGTGAATCACCGTGTGCGTGCCGACTTGCTCCGAGCCGATTTCGCTACGCTATTGGGCGAAAGCAATATTTGCAGCGACATTCGTCAAGCATTGCATCGTGCGGAACAAATTGTGAGTGAAGAGCATTAGGCGTAAATGAGATTCCAAATCTGATTCGTAACCATTTTATAATCACATTTGTTTCTAATAACGGATTAGGATTAAAGCAAAACATTCAAGGCAATTCTCAAAAAAAATGCCTTGAATGTTTTTTATAACTTAGATTCAACTTATAAAAGTAACTTTCCGTTATTATTAATAGTTTTCAAATATACTTATTTAGGACTGGCACATTCCGCAAATAAAAAAAGCAGCTAAGGTTGTTTTAAAACAAGAAAATTATCCCGAACTGGCGTAAAAGACGATGTTATACGCCAATTCGGGATAAGAAAGAGGTATAAAAAATTGGTAATCTTGCAAGTATTTCGTATCTTTATAATTGAAAATCAAATAAATACAAGGATACAAGCAATGATTGCCAACAACAAAATTATAGAAGTTTTCTGTGCAATTGACGAGTTTTGTAAGAATTTTGATGCAGAGATTGAGAAAAATCTCCTGAAGGGGCTTCCAAAATCCGATGGGAAACAGCGTCGTAACCGTAAAGGACAGATGTGCGAAAGTGAAATAATGAGACACCGAGTATCTCGCATTTGCCCGGCATCTTTTTTGTATTGTTCTGTGTCTTTCTCGCAATAATTTGAGTACATTTGCCCTCGTCTTCTGTAAGCGAAATCCTCCGACTTCGGAAGAGATAACAAAGGAGGAATATTATCGAAATTATGGCAAATAAACTCACACCAAAAGAAAATGCTGCGAATATGCAAAATCCGAACAAAGGGACAAAAGGGACTAATAAACAATACGATCAAAATCAAGGCAACAGAGGCAAGCAGTTAAACCCCAACAAGAATAAATAGAAGAACACTATTAGAAACAGGCAGTAAGAAAAATGCTCCTTACTGCCTGTTTCTTGTCGAGGATTTTCAAACCGAAGGCGATAATTCTCTTGTAAGAACCTTTCTACATCTTCTTCTCTGTAAAGGTGTTTCGCTCATAACTTGATAAAGGATATACCCACTCCATCACAATTTGTTATTTTATATCTCTACACTATAGGATATTCATTAGATTTTTACAAATAATTCCTCAAGGCTCATAAAAAACAAAATCCTATGTGCCAATAAGTTATTTTCCATTTTGACATTAGTATTCGTTCGTTGTAACGGTAAAAAAACGTATCGAATCCATCACAGAACGAAACAAACCGGGCACAAAAACTGACTTTAACCCGACTGAACAAAAAGTAGTCACAAGTCAAGAAAGTCAAACGACGCTTACGATGTTCACCCTACAAATTGTTTGAAAAATACAATGACACATTATTTTGAATCAGCTATATATAAGAGGGCCCTACCAACTTCTGCCGGCTCCGCCACCGCCAAAACGACCACCACCGCCACCGGAAAAAGTTCCGCCGCCTCCCATTCTTCGTCCTGTGGGGAAGCCCCCGCGAAATATGGGGCGACCGCTACTTCCTCCGTGCGATGAGCCGCCTCCACCACCTAATTTACTAACTATCAATATTATGACAATCGCCAAAATAACTCCAAAAAAAATAGCGGACGTATCGGTAGATTCATTCAAGCTTTCGTCGGGGGCTTCTTCGGCCTTAAATGCACCCGAAAGATACAACATCATTGCCCTGACTCCGGCATCCACTCCGCCATAATAATCGTCTTGCCGAAAAAAGGGCAAAATACGCTCGTCGATGATTCGTCCACAACGAGCATCCGTCAGGCGTTCTTCCAGTCCGTAGCCCGTGGCGATGAAAATATCACCTCTTTCATTTCGTGTTCGGGGCTTGATGAGCAACACTGCACCGTTGTCTTTCCCTTTTTGACCAATCCCCCAAGTATCACCCACCTTATAAGCAAATTCAGATGCCGGATAACCTTGTAAATCGCTGATTGTTACCACATAAATCTGCGTAGAGGTGCTATCGTTGTAGGCTCGCAACATCTGCTCCAGAGCCTGCTTTTCGGTATCGGAGAAGATATTGGCAAAGTCGTTTACCAAACGTGGCGGATGCATCGGCTCCGGAATGGTTTGCGAAAACAAGCCATTACCCAATGCCGAAACAGCAAGTAGAAAAAAGGCTAATAAACAACGCATCGTAGGTCTGCGAGGGAGGTTTAGACTGTTTAAAACTCTACTTTCGGAGCTGTTTGAGCTGCCTGCTCGGCTTCGAAATAACCTTTTTTGGAGAAACCAAACCAACCTGCCCAAATAACTTGCGGAAATTTGCGAATGTATTGATTATAATCCTGCACAATGACATTAAACTTGTTCCGCTCCACCGAAATGCGATTTTCGGTGCCTGTCAGTTCGTCTTGCAGTGCCATAAAGTTTTGATTGGCTTTCAAGTCGGGATAGTTCTCTTGCACCATCAGCAGTTTGCCCAAGGCTGCACTTAACTGCCCTTGTGCTTCTTGATATTTTTTGATATTCTCCTCCGTAAGTTGCTCTGCATCAACAGTTACCTGCGTAGCTTTTGCACGTGCTTCCACTACTGCCGACAAGGTGTTTTGTTCGTGTTGGGCATATCCTTTCACAGTGTTTACCAAGTTAGGAATCAAGTCTGCACGACGCTGATACGCATTTTGCACTTGTGCCCATTGCGACGTGGTTGCCTCTTGTTTTTCCACCATCGTGTTGTACGAACAACTTGATAATAAAGCTGTTGCAATCAACATAACAATAAACGATAAAGTTTTCATCTTTTTCATATTACATCTATGTTTAGAAATTTCATTATTCACCTTGCAAACATAACTATTTTGCAGACAAAGAGCAACAAATACATTGAGATATTATTGCAATCTATAATTGACATTCAGCACTTTAAATTGTGTACGCCTATTTATTTGGTCGCAAACGGACTGTTGTTCGGCAGGCAAAGTTTGAATAAACTGCTCCGTGAGTACAGTTCCCTCCGGCAAAAACGGATACTGCTTTGCCAAAGCTTTCGTTATGGTGTGAGGCTCGGTTTTTCCGTAGCCTTTTGCCTGTACACGTTCTTTTTGTATTCCCTTAGTTAAAAGGTAATTAACCACACTTTCGGCTCGTCGCAACGAAAGTCCGTTGTTATACTCATCCGTCCCCACCCTATCCGTATGGGCCGACAGCTCAATCGTTACGTTCGGGTTTAAATTCAGCACATTCACCAATTCATCCAGCTCCTTTTGCGATTCGGGTCTCAAACTCGATTTGGCAAAGTCGTAAAAAATATGCTCCAAAACCACAGGCTTGTGCATTGCAGGTAGCACAAAATCCACGTAATACAACGTATCTTTCTCAATATTAGCCGTTTTCAACTCCATTCTTGTATTCAAAAAACCATCGGCCTTTGCCAACAACACATAATCCGTTCCCTGCTGCACCTGCAAGCGATATGTGCCATCTGAACGCCCTTGCACATAAGTATTTACACCATTGTTTCCCACCACACTGATTACGGCATTAGGCACAAATTCTTCGTCTTTATCCACAATATAGCCTTCCAGTGTTATTGTAACTCCCTTACGTTCAAACTGATAAATATGGTCCAATCCGCGAGCTTCATTTCGGTTGGAACTAAAAAAGCCTCGCTCGGCTGCCCCCTCAAAAGCTATACCGAAATCATCGGCATTCGAATTGACAGGCGATTTCATATTTTCTACCTTCCACTTACCTGTTTTTGAATGAAATACGGCTTTGAAAATATCCAAACCGCCCATTCCGATATGTCCGTCGGACGAAAAATAAAGCGTAGTATCGTTCCGCATATACGGAAACATTTCATTGCCACCGGTATTAATTTCGGCACCTAAATTTTCCACATAATCGGGTTGCCCTGCCACAAGTCGGGCCCTCCAAATATCCTTGCCGCCCCGCCCGCCGGCCATATCCGAAACAAAATACAAGTAATCCCCCGAAGGCGAAATTGCCGGATGAGCAGCCATAGCCGTACTGTCTCGAGTAAGTATCAACGGAGTGCCTTCTCCCCAGTTACCATCAGCACGCATAGACATATAAACGCCTGCATTTGACGGCTTTACGGAATCTGCCGCACAAAAAGTATAATACATCTTGTCGCCCGTGGCAGAAATGGAGGCAGCTCCTTCATCATAATCGGTATTGATTTTTCCTTCTATTTTTTCAGGCTTCTGCCATTGTCCTTCACTATTGCGACGAGCCAAAAAGAAATCATTGTTCTTGAATCCCGTAATTCGGCTCCTCTCCTCCCCTTTTGCCTCCTTGCGATTGGAGGAAAAATACAATACGTTGTAATCTGCCCCTCCAAAAACAGGTGAAAATTCCCCTCTGGGCGATGTGAACAAATCCATTTTCCGTACCAAATGTCGTGTCGGATTGTTCAACCAAACTAACGACGAATCGCAACTTTGCAGTCCGTTTTGAGCAAACCGATTGTCGGGAAAACTCCGAAGAAAAATTTCATATTGCTCCTTAGCCTGTCGGTAACTTCTTGTTTTGTGCAACACCCGAGCATATTGCAAACTCATCAAACTATCTGCACCATAACGCATTCCGCCGGCATAGCCCACTATGGCACGTTCGGGCATATTCAACAAGCGATATGCTTCTGCCATTTTGAATGAGGCTTCACGTCGTAAAGTTTTATTTTGCGTCGGTGTTTTTCGCAGAATTTTGCGATACATTGCGGCAGA
>JBHBVA010000274.1:0-7237 GCA_041793355.1 Bacteroidota bacterium
AATACCTTGTCGTCGCCATACTTTTGGGTCATCGAAAGCGAGTCTTTTCCCGTTGGGATGTTGATGCCCAACTTACACGCAAACTGCGAACAAGCGGACACGGCTTTGTAGAGGCGAGCATCTTCACCTTCGTTTTTGCAAGGCCACATCCAGTTGGCACTGAGCGATACGCTATCTAAACCACCGTCCAGCGGAGCAAATACAAGATTGGTAAGTGCTTCGGCTATGGCAAGTACCGAGCCGGCTTCGGGGTCGATGAGTGCTGTTTGCGGAGCGTGCCCGATAGATGTGGCAATTCCTGCCCGTCCGCGATAGTCGAGGGCTACGGCACCACAGTCGCTCAATGGTAGTTGTATTTCGCCTTGCGTTTGCTGACGGGCTACCTTGCCTGTTACCGAGCGGTCAACCTTGTTGGTCAGCCAGTCTTTGCAGGCTACGGCTTCCAGTTGCAACACATTTTTCAGATATTCTTCCAGTTTGTCAATAGTATAGTCCGCATTGGCATATTCCTCTACCACAGTTTGGTCGGTGATAACGGTGCGAGGAGTTTTCCCGAAAAAGTCGGCAAGTTCCAAATCGATGGGCTTTTTGCCGTCCGCTTGTTCAAACACAAACTTCATATCGTTGGTAGTGCGTCCTACGGTGTACATCGGAGCACGTTCGCGTTCGGCTATACGCTGTATGCGGTCTAAGGCTTGTTCGCCCACCAACAGTCCCATCCGTTCTTGGCTTTCGTTTCCGATGATTTCTTTGGCCGAAAGGGTTGGGTCGCCTACGGGCAATTTATCCATTTCTATAACTCCGCCCGTTTTCTCCACCAATTCAGAGAAGCAGTTGAGGTGTCCGCCGGCTCCGTGGTCGTGGATGGAAACGATGGGGTTGTCGTCCGATTCTGCCAAAGCACGTATCACGTTTGCCACCCGTTTCTGCATTTCGGGATTTGCACGTTGCACGGCATTCAGCTCTATGCCGCTGGCATATTGTCCGGTATCTACGGATGATACTGCTCCGCCTCCCATACCTATGCGGTAGTTGTCGCCACCGAGCAATACCACCTTTTCGCCGGCTTGCGGTTCGCCTTTCAAGGCATCACGTTTGTTGCCATAGCCCACACCGCCGGCAAGCATTATCACTTTGTCGAACGCAAACTTTTTGCGGTTTTCCTCGTGTTCGAAAGTCAGCAACGAACCACAGATAAGCGGTTGCCCGAATTTGTTGCCAAAATCGGAAGCACCGTTGGATGCTTTCACCAAAATTTGTTCGGGCGTTTGGTACAGCCATTTGCGTTCGGCCATACCGTTTTCCCACGCTCTGCCTGCTTTGGTGCGAGGATAGCAGGTCATATACACGGCTGTTCCTGCAATTGGCAACGATGCTTTTCCTCCGCCCAAGCGGTCACGAATTTCGCCTCCGCTACCTGTTGCCGCACCGTTAAAAGGCTCTACGGTAGTGGGGAAGTTGTGCGTTTCGGCCTTGAGCGATATGACGGAACTGATTTTTTTTACCTCAAAAAAGTCGGGTTTATCTTTTTCGCGTGGCGAAAATTCTTCGATTTCGGGTCCTTGGCTGAAAGCTACATTATCCTTGTATGCCGAAACCAAGCGGTTGGGGTTTGTTTCCGATGTTTTACGAATGAGCTTGAAAAGCGAACTTTCCTTTTCCACTCCGTCGATAACGTAAATGCCGTTAAATATCTTGTGGCGACAGTGCTCGGAGTTTACTTGCGAAAAACCGAACACCTCGCTGTCGGTAAGTTTTCTGCCCAATTTTTTGCTCAATCCCTCCAAATAAGCAATTTCTTCGCTGTTCAGGGCAAGTCCTTCTTGCTCGTTGTAGGCGGCAATGTTTTCCACCTCTTGTATGCTGTCGGGTCGTTTGTCGATGGTGAATATATGCTGATTCAAACCTTTGTACACAGCTTGCAGCATAGGGTCAAATTCGGGATGCTCCGTTGGTACGGGGAAGTACTCTTCGATGCGGACAATACCCTCGATACTCATATTTTGGGTGATTTCCACCGCATTGGTACTCCAGGGGGTTATCATTTCGCGACGCGGACCCACAAAAGTACCTTCAACGGAGGTTGAGTCCAGATGGCGTGCGTTGCCGAAAAGCCACACCAATTTTTCAATGTCGGCAGCTGTCAGAGCTTGCCTTGTTTCCACCGCAAACGTGGTTGAGGAAGACGAGAAGAATGAAATCATTGTATTCGTAAAATCACTAAATTAGCTAATTATTTAGAGCACACAAAATTAGTAAAAAGAACTGACCAACAAAAGTATTTGCACCTGCAAGCGTTCAACTTTTTGTAAATAAGCGAATTATGCTATCTGCAAAACCAATCTTACAACACTTCTGCCACTTGCTCCAGGCGGATGCCTCGCGAGCCTTTTACCAGGATAGTGTAGCCTTTCAGCCGGTGACTTTGCAGATGGTCTATCAGTCCGTCCACCGTAGGGAACGATGTATAGTGCTGATTGTTAGCCATAAACTCCTTTCCCACCAAAAAAACGGTGTCGAACTCTGCTTCGGTTAGCCATTCCACTATTTTGGTGTGTTCGGTGGCACTTTCGCTCCCCAATTCCAACATATCGCCCAAAATTACGGCTTTGCGTTCCGCTGCCAATTTTCCGAAATTTTTCAGAGCCGCACTCATACTTGTGGGATTGGCATTGTAAGCATCTATTATCAACGTATTGTATTGGGTGCGAGTTAATTGCGAACGGTTGTTTGTGGGGGTGTAATTTTTCAGGGCTGCATTGATGCTTTCTGCATCCACACCCATATAGGTGCCGATGGTGATGGCCGCCAGTATGTTGGTGAAATTGTATGAGCCAATCAGTTGTGTATCAGTTTTATATGTTTGGTTCCCAAACTTCCATTGCACGGAAATAAATGGGTTGTTTTCCGCTATCTCCCCCCACACGTAGCAGCCTGCCTGTGTGCCGTAAAGCACTCTGGGAATGTTCAACGAAGCCTCCGTAAGTATGTTATTATCAGCATCTACAAATAGTTTCCCCCCCATGTGAGAAGCAATAAAACGGTACAGTTCGGTTTTGGTTGCGATGATATTTTCAAACGAACCGAACCCCTCTAAATGAGCTCGTCCCACGTTTGTGATGATGCCGAAATCGGGTTCTGCAATGTTTGCCAGCTCTGCAATTTCGCCCACGTGATTGGCTCCCATCTCCACTACGGCTATCTCGTCCGCATCCGTTAGTCGGAGCAACGTAAGAGGCACACCTATGTGGTTGTTCAGGTTGCCTAGCGTGTATGCGGTGCGATATTTTTTTGCCAATACGCTTGCTACCAGTTCTTTGGTGGTGGTTTTGCCGTTGGTGCCGGTGATGCCTATCACCTTTGCTTTTAGTTGCTTGCGGTGATGGTTTGCCAACATTTGCAGTGCCGACAAGGTGTTTTCTACAAGAAAAATACGTTCACCATCGGCATATTCCGCTTCATCTACAATGGCGTATTTGCATCCTTTTTCCAAGGCGGAACAAGCGTAAGCATTGCCATTGAAATTGGTACCTTTCAGAGCAAAAAAAAGTGAATCGGCAGGACAGTTTCGGCTATCGGTAGTAACGCTACTGCATTGCGTAAACAATTGGTACAGAGTGGATATTTCCATTTTATTTTACATAAATTGGGTGGGAAGCAAGCAAGTTGCATCGGCCACCGGCTGATAACGACTGCAAAGGTAGATATTTTTTAGTGTGCAACGCCAAGTATTTGTTACTTTATCTGCCTTGTTTGCAAGGGCAAAGAGTGGTGAAAACGGCTCTTTTCATAAAAAAATCCTATATTTGCACCGTTCGTAGATAAGATGGGAGATAGAAAAATGAGATACCTCGCTTGCACTTTTCTTTGTGCCTTTCACATTTGCTTGATGGGAAAGGGTGTTGCCGACAACAAGGATGTTGATTCTCTGTTGCAGGCATTGGACGCTTCTATCGAAACTTATCCCACCCGCGACAAAGTACGCGAACAACGCATCGGCGAACGTAAAAAGTTGATAGCCAATGCAAAGGATTCCGTCGAGCTATTCGATATGTACGGAAAACTGTATGAGGATTATAAGTCGTACCAAACAGACTCGGCAGCAGATGTAGTAGTAAAACGGATGCAGATAGCTCAAGGTATTGGTGATGAGGCTTTTAAGGGGTATGCTACGCTGAATAATGCGGAAGTGATGATGACTATTGGCTTGTATGACAGGGCTTTACAGTTGCTCGCTCGGCAGGAGCAAACATACATTGATGCCTCTATGAAGCCTTACCTTTTTCATTTGTACCATTCCATCTTTTTGGTGATGCGGGATAATGCCACCGATGCTTCCGACCGTCGCTTTTATTCGCAAAAGCTAATGCAGTACAAGGATTCTATCCTTGCTACGCTCACCCCGAAAGAACCGGGATATTACTTTGTGTTGAGTTCGGCTGAAATAGAACGAAACAACCTGAAAAGTGCGATGAAATGGGCAAAATTGGCATACAGTCAGGCGGAAAAGCAGCAAGGCAATATGGCTTTGGCAGCCGCTGCAATGGCCAGCGTTTACGAGGCGACGGGCAATCACAACGAGCAGAAAAAATACCTCGCCTTGTCGGCTATTTATGACATCGAAAACGGAACACGTGAGTACACCTCACTTCGCAAGTTGGCTTATTTGCTTTACCGAGAGGGAGATATTGAGCGGAGCTACAACTACATCAGACGCACGATGGAAGACGCTGTTTTCAGCAATGCCCGTTTCCGTACTTTTGAAATTTCGCAATTTTTGCCCATCATCAGCAGTGCTTACGACCAAAAGATACGCAACGAACATTTTCGTTTGAAGATAGCACTAGGGATAATATCGGTGCTTACCATTTTGCTTGTGATAGGTATTGTGTTTATTTACAGGCAGTTGAAAGTGCTTACGCAAACCAAACATTCGCTCCGCCAAGTGAATGGTGAACTGCAAGCGATAAACGAAAGTTTGAACGAGGCTAACGAACGGTTGCAAGAAAGCGACAAGGTGAAGGAGGAGTACGTGGGCTACGTGTTTACGATGTGTTCGTCATACATCGAGAAGATGGCTGATTTACATAAACTTACCAACCGAAAGATAAAAGCAAAACAGTTTGACGAACTGCTGAAAATCACGTCATCGGGTAGCATCGTTCAGGACGAGATGAAAACCTTTTACCAAAGTTTCGATTCGGTGTTTTTGAAGCTCTTCCCCAATTTCATCAACGACTTTAATGGTTTGCTGCACGATGAGGCACGCATCACACCTAAGGAGGGCGAGTTGCTAACTCCCGAATTGCGTATTTTTGCACTGGTGCGGTTGGGCATCAGCGAAAGCACCAAGATAGCACAGTTTCTGCACTATTCACCCCAAACGGTGTATAACTATCGGCTGAAAGTTCGCTCAAAGGCCAAGACTTTGGAGGAGAATTTTCCGCAACAAGTGGCACGATTGGGCAAAATATCATCGAAATACCTTACCAAAACAGGTAAATAGACTTACTTTTTATTTGTGTATATGGATTAAGTAATTGTCTGTTTATTAGATGATTACTTTTTTTTGATGCCTACTTTTTATTTACTACACTGCTCTACCAACTGTTAAAAATGCCACTTACTGCTATAATTTTGCCCCTGACATCCGGGTGATGAGCGGAGCAGTGTCGGCTTGTATCCGGATGTGAATGGTCAATTAAATTTTTAATATCACTCACAACAAGTAAAACTTTGGTTTTATGAACAGATTACAAGAAAAACGACAACAGCGTTTTCTGCTGTCATTGTTGCTGTCCCTGCTGATGTCGGTAGGGGCAATGGCTCAAAACAAGCTGATAACGGGCGTTGTAAAGGATGTTGCAGGCGAGCCTGTGATTGGTGCCACTGTGGCACAAAAGGGAACTACTGCAGGCACATTTACGGATGTGGATGGTGGTTTCAAATTGAACTTGCCCAAAGGGGCGAAACTTCTGATTACATACGTAGGATATGTGAGCCAAGAGATTACCATTGGCGACCAAACTACGCTGAACATCGTACTCAAAGAGGACGAAAAGATGCTTAGCGAAGTGGTGGTGATTGGTTACGGTTCGGTGAAAAAAGGTGATGCAACAGGTTCTGTTACAGCCATCAAGCCCGATGAAATGAACAAGGGCTTGCAAACCAACGCTCAGGATATGATTGCGGGCAAAATTGCGGGTGTGAACGTAACGTCGGGTGGAGGTACACCCGGTGGAGGTGCCACATTGCGTATTCGTGGAGGTGCGTCGCTGAACGCATCCAACGACCCACTTATCGTGATTGATGGTTTGGCAATGGACAACGAAGGTGTAAAAGGCTTGGCAAATCCCCTGTCGATGGTGAACCCTAACGACATTGAAACCTTTACCGTGCTGAAAGACGCTTCTGCCACAGCCATTTATGGTTCGCGTGCATCCAACGGGGTTATCATCATTACCACCAAAAAGGGAAAAGCCGGTGCACGTCCCCGCATCTCGTATTCGGGTAACGTGTCAGTAAGCACGCTGGGCAAAAAACTGGAAGTGATGTCCGGCGATGAGTTCCGCCAATATGTTACAAGCAAAGTGTCTGACACAGAGGCTACTGCCGCTTTGGGTGCGGAAAATACCGATTGGCAAAAGCAAATTTACCGCACGGCGTTGAGCACCGACCACAATATTACTGTGGCAGGCGGATTCAAAAACACGCCTTACCGCTTTTCGTTGGGCTATACCAATCAAAACGGTATTCTGAAAACCTCTAAGTTCGAGCGTTACACTGCGGCACTGAACTTGAGCCCTACTTTGCTGGATAAGCATCTTACATTGAACTTGAATGCGAAAGGAATGTATGCCAAAAATCGTTTTGCCGATACCGGTGCGGTGGGTGCTGCTTTGAGTATGGACCCCTCGCAAAGTGTTTATTCGAACGTGGCAGAGTTTGGCAACTACTTCCAATGGGCTGTACCCGGAACCGACCTGAACGACAGCCGTACGGGATTGGTTACCACCAACTCGTTGGCGATGAAAAACCCTTTGGCGATGCTGGAACAAAAAGACGAACGCTCTACATCCAAAGCCTTTGTGGGTAGTGCAGATATCGACTACAAAGTACACGGTTTTGAAGACCTCCGCCTGCATATGAACTTGGGTGCCGACTATTCTACCGGTGAGCAAACTGTGGTAGTGTCGCCTTATTCGGGTACCAACAACTATTACGGCTACAATGATTA
>JBHBVA010000275.1:0-5216 GCA_041793355.1 Bacteroidota bacterium
AGTAGCAATTCCACCACCCAAGTTTTGTATGCAGGATAAGAATTTCCGGCCAATACGGCACCGGCTTCGGTACTGTTATTTGCCCAATTGGCAATCAAATTTTCGTAGCGGGTTGCCATATAAAAGTAGGTACGGGCAAAGTCGCCTTTATATTCGTCGATAGGCTCAAACACGGTGCCGGAATAGCCCGACGTGGTATTTTTACCCACTTTCGAGCCATTGGAAGATATGTAGGTGTAGATGCCGACTTCGCCAAAAGGCAAGTTTCCACGCTTGTTGTTCACATAGCCATCCGTGGGATATAGGTGAAACAAATCGCTGTACATAGGCGAGGCATCGTTGAACCAGCTTTTCGGAAACGAGTGTTCCCTATTGTAGCAATCCCCCTCGCGGGCATAATTTCCGCATTGGTTTGTTCCAAAATTGTAAGTGTATTGAGGTGTTCCGTTGGGAATATCGGAATACATGTCCCATACCTTTCCGTTGCGAGCATCGGTGCTTTGGAAATCGGACCACAATGAATTATAGCTCCGGGACGAATGTCCTCTAATCTTCTGATACAAAGCATTTTTTAAATCTGCTCCCTTTTTGCCGATAGCCGAATCATAATATCCTTGCGGAACCGTAGCCCACACGGATAGAAACCCCATCGTGGCCCATAGCAACGCAGACAATCTTCTGTAATTCATAAAATTCAATTGTATAGTTAAAAAATCAATTATTCAATTCATCCAACATCAGTTTTAGTTCTGCTCGAACGCTTTGCAAACGCTCTAAAATAGCCACTTTGGTTTGATATTCCCCCTTTTTATTCTTCAAGCGTTGCTTGGCTCCCTCTATGGTAAGTCCTTGTTCTTTAAGTAGATGGTATATCATTCCGATAGTGCTAATATCGTTTCGCGAATACTGCCGCGTTCCGCCTGCCGTTTTTCGGGGATTGATTTCCTTAAACTCTTTTTCCCAAAAACGCAAGGTGGACACCTCCACTCCAAAGTGTTCGGCAACATCTTTGATGGAAAAATACAAGCGTGTGCTATCTTCCAAATTGAGTTTTTTATTACGCATATATCTTGTTATCAATCCATTACGTTACCTCTGTTTTCCGCTTCCTTTAGTATGCGGTCGTACTCTTCGGGAGTTAAGTCCATAAAGTAATACTTGGCAGGGTTGTCGGGTTGCCCGTTCACGTGTACCTCGTAGTGCAGGTGCGGGCCGGTAGATTTTCCGGTATTGCCCACTTTGGCAATTTCTTGCCCACGTTTTACCACATCACCCACTTTGGCCACATATTCGCTCAAGTGGGCATACAGTGTGCGATAGCCATACCCGTGGTCAATCACCACACACATTCCGTACCCTTGTTTCCAGTCGGCTTCTACTACCTTGCCTTTACCAGTGGCATACACCGGTGTGCCAATATCTGCCGTAAAATCCATTCCCGAATGAAAACGTTTGCCTCCGTACACAGGGTCGATACGCATTCCGTAGCCCGATGCCATCTGTTTCAGCTCCTTATCGGCAATAGGCTGAATGCTGGGCACACATTCTACTCTATCCTTTTGTTTTTCAATAAGTTTTACAATTTCATTAAAGGAAGTAGATTGAATGTATAGCTTTTGCGAAAGCACATCCATTTTTGCAGAAGTACGAATAACTATTTCGGAGGTAGATAAGTCTTTCAGATGTTGGTAACGCAGATTACTTCGTTGGGTTGCATTACGAATGCCGGAGGGGATGGGTTTTGAGTGCAATACGGCACGATACATATTGTCGTCCCGCTGGGCAATTTCGTCCACCACTTGCGTTATCTCATCCAAGCGTTTCGACAAAAGCTCATACTGCGTTGCTATCAGTTCGTTTTCCTTCCGCAAACTCTGTTCGCTGGGCGAACCGTAGTAGCGAATCACTATCCAAAAGAAAGTATAACCCAACAAAATACCCACCGCCAAGTGCCGCAACACGGCAAAAAGGCGACTCTTCAAACTCGGATGTACACGCTCGTAACTCTTCGTTTGGGCATTGTATCTGAAATATACCTTCTTTTTCATCTATCGAAACTTGGCGACAAATGTAATTATTTTACAAGTATCTGCCAACTGACATCCCAATTTATACTTGCAAAAAGTAAAAAACAAAGTGGTCGGCCCCACCGGACCAACCACTTGTCAATACTTCATTTTTCGGTATTCGAAATGTTTGCTTTAGCTATTATTTGTTTTTCAACAAATCGCGGATTTCAGTCAGCAACAATTCTTCTTTAGTTGGTGCCGGCTCTGCAGCAGGAGCAGGAGCGGGTTCTTCTTTTTTGCGTTTCAAAGAGTTCATCCCCTTGATAGCAAAAAATATCACGGTGGCGATGATAGTAAAGTCCACCAAAGTTTGGATAAAAGCACCGTAGTTCAACGATACCTCTGCAACTTCCGGAGTGATAACTGTTCCGGCTGCATCGGTTACAGCTGCAACGGCTGGTTGTAATACTAACTTCAAGTCGGTAAAATTTACGCCTCCTAACAAAATACCGATAGGTGGCATTATAATATCATTCACAAGGGAGGTTACAATTTTGCCGAAAGCACCACCCACGATCACACCGACAGCCAAGTCCACTACGTTACCACGTAGCATAAACTCTTTCAATTCTGACAACAATTTACTCATATAAAAAATTCGTTTTCTGAATAATAAAAAAATCGGGCACAAAGATAGTATTTTTCGTCGAAAGCCGTTTTCCTTTAAACTTGGTTTTAACATCAATTTAATAACATTATTATAGCTTCTAATTCATTGTTACACAAATCGTAATATCTGATGCAAAAATATGAGCATAACTTTTTTGTGTTTGCCGTTGTATTCATACCTTTGCACAAATATCAAATACGAACATACATTATGAAGAATCAGGCAACACAAGCCTTCAATACAGAAGACACACTGAGCCTCTTGGACCTGCGGTTCAAGGCACACCCTTGGCATGGTATCAACATCGGCAAGGAGGCTCCGGATACCATTACGGCATTTATAGAGATTGTGCCAACGGACACCGTAAAATACGAAGTGGATAAACGCACAGGCTACCTTTGTGTGGATAGACCGCAGAAATACTCGAACGTGGTGCCGGCACTATATGGCTTTGTGCCACAAACTTATTGTGGCGAAAAAGTGGCCGAATTGAGCAACTACCGAATGTATCGCGACGATATAGTGGGCGATGGCGACCCCTTGGACATCTGCGTACTGACAGAAAAAGACATCACCCACGGCGATATTATCATGAAAGTGCGGCCCATCGGCGGATTGCGTTTGATAGATGGTGGCGAGGCTGACGACAAGTTGATTGCGGTGCTTGATAACGACTCGGTGTATGGCGACTTCAACGATATTTCGCAGTTGCCTTTCTTGGTATTGGAACGAATACGGCATTATTTCACTACTTATAAGGATATTCCGGGAAATCCCGAACGTCGCTGTATGCTGGCCGCAACTTATGGTGTGGAAGAGGCTAAAGATGTGATTAGAAGAGCAATGCTGGATTATCACAAACTATTTGAGGACAAAAAAGCTACCGATAAGGCCAAAACAGAAAAAGAGTCTGATACCAAACCATCTGCCCCTCGTAGAAAAAAGACAGAATAAATTTAGTTGTGTTGTAAATGTAAGTAAAATAGGGGAGTGTTTGAGTGAATTTTAGAATATTCCCCTGTTTCATCTCTTGTGGTGGATAAAAAAAATCCTTCCTGTTGGAAAAACAGGAAGGACCGGGTTTCAAATTTTATGATTCACAAACCATTTAAGGCAAAAAAACTTTGAAACCACTAAAACTTACTCTAAGGTTATCACCAATCCCCGTCCAATTTCTTGCCAATCTTCGCTATCAGACACTTTTTGTACGTGTTCGTTACGAGTTTGGTATTGAAATGTAGCTTTCGGGCTGTCAATACTTCGTTGTGGCATATACAGACGCAAAACACCGCCTACCTCGCAAGTACCATACAATACTCCCCTTAAGAGGTCGCGAGCCTGCCAACGCAATTTGGTATATGCTATCACAACATTCTCCGGCTCATAGTATTGCATATCGTTGACATCCACCTCCGGAAAAAAACTTCTACCGCTTCTGGGCGATATTATGTTGGATATATGTTTTGTCATTTGCAGTGCAGCCTGCTCCATAGGAGCACGATAAAGGCGTTTGATTTGCTCTTTACGTTGCCGTTCGGCATCCCGTTTTTTAAGTTCGGCATAGCTTGGACGTTGTGCGGAAGCAGAAGCATCACAGCTATAAAACGTTGTTACAACAGCACATAGTGTCAATAGTAAAACTGTTGCTCTAAAAAAACTTCGTTTCATATTACTTTATATATCAATAATTAAACAATTAGTTTATCTTGTAAGAAGAACGAACAGTTACGCTTACCGTTTTCATCTTAGAAGAAGTATTAAGCGAACCATACCAGCTGTATTCTTCGTTGGAATTGAATCCCACTATTTGAAATACCCCCATTGAAGATGCTGATAATGCACCCACAGAACTATTGCCACCTTCGGCAATGATGGTAGCACGACGATAAGCATCGTTGGAAGCCTCTTTTAGCATTTCCATCTTCAAGTCATCAAGACTTGTGTAATAATACTTAGGTGTGGTTATTTCCAAGTTGATATTTTGGGAAAAAAGCTCTGAAATTTTTTGATACACAGTTTCTATTTCATCTACACGATTCGATTGCACTGTGATGCTTATAGCTGCTTTGTATCCTTTCACTTCATTTTTGTAACGTCCTTCACGACTATTGAAATATGAATCCTTGTCTTCTGATAAGGACGCATTTGTGGTCGATATTTCATTAGGCTTCACCCCATTACCGGCAAGATACTCCAATACTTTTTTCTTTGAGTTTTGTAGTTCTTCATAAGTGGCGGAATGCTCTTTTGCTTCCGAATTGACATTGATATTCCATACTATCAAATCGCTTTTGATGTTTCGCTCGGCTTTCCCTGTTACAGTAATCACGGGGTCGCCTCCTCTAAAATGGCGAATACCCTTTGATAATAACCACGCACTGCAGACCGTAGCTATCGCTACAGAAACCACTAATAAAATTTTTGTTTTCATATTTATTTAATTTTTAAAAAATAAAGTTCGAATTATTTATATGGATCAAAAGTTATACGCTTCAAAGCCGTGCCTTCCGGTATGTTATACAGACACACTTTCAACC
>JBHBVA010000276.1:0-5132 GCA_041793355.1 Bacteroidota bacterium
CTTCTATTGGGGCAGATAGATAGGTGCCACCACAGCCGAGATGCTTGCACCTCCCACCCGCTCGATGGTGGATATATCTACCGTAACCACCTCGTTGCGGGCAGCGAGCAATATCCGTTGCTCTTCGGAAAGGCTCTGCCAGGCACCGTCCGAAATCAACAGGAAAGCGTCGCCCTTGTCGGTTTGCAACTGTACGGCACTTGCCGCAAAGCGTTGTGCTTGCTCCTTCGTAATCTCTACCGGAGTTTCACCCATTTGCAACAAGGTATTTTTCAGGGTTTCCCTATCCTGCCCGGCTATCATCTCCCAGCAAACAACGGCATATCCGTCCGCCAACATAAGCAGCTGATTGGTAGGCACGTTGCCTTCCGCCACAGAAAATGCTACCGGCTTGTACCCCGTTTTGGCACAGAAGTCAGCCAAAACCTCGCTGTCCGCCATTTGCGAAATGGCACAAAATGCCGTTCGGGAGGCGTGATGCAATACCAGGCTTTCCGTTCCGTACAGAAATTTACCCTCGTTTTCCCAAGTGGAAATATCTACTATATCATAAATGGGGAAACCATTGTCCACCACAATGTTCAAGATATTTCCCCTGCGTTCGGGTTTTCTGTTTTGTGCCGCTATGGGAAAAGCCACGATGCGTGAGTCGGGCTGAAAAGAAATCCAACTGCTCGCAAACACCGAACTGGGTGTGTGCTGAAACTCGTCGTCCTGCACCAGTATGCTCTTCACGCCTTTGTGTAGCAAGGTTTTGTGCAACGTCAGCAGTTCGTTGCGGGCGTGTTTGCTAATATCTTCACTCTCGGCAGGCACAACGGCCAACGGACGAAATGCCGCCTCTTCTTTGTTGTAACCAAAAACAAGCGGTTCGACCAAAAGCACTGCATTTGCACTTTTTTTACTCATCGTTTAATCACCCTTTTACAAACTTCACCGCTACCCAGTTATCTTTCTCCTTGTGCGACACCTTTTGCAAGCCACGCACGGCACATTCAGCCTCGATAGCCGGAATGTCCTCACTGTAAAATCCGCTGACGAACAACCAGCCTCCCACAGTTAAAGCAGAGGCATAATGCCGGATGTCGGCCAACAAAATATTTCTATTGATATTGGCTAAAACAACGTCAAACATCTGCCCTTGCAACAGCTCGGCTCCGCCAATTTGCACCGTAACGTTCCGAATGTCGTTTAGTCGCAAATTCTCTTGGGCGTTGTCGTATGCCCATTGGTCGATGTCGATGGCAAGCACGGGGTTGGCACCTCTCATCGAACCCAGAATGGCCAAAATAGCCGTTCCGCACCCCATATCCAGCAAGCGTTTGCTCGAAAAATCTTCCTCCAAGATACTCCGAATCATCAGCTCCGTAGTTTGATGATGCCCCGTTCCGAATGCCATTTTGGGGTCTATAATAATGTTGTAATCGTAGCGGCGAGGGTCGTTGTGAAAGGAGCTTTGCACAATGCACCGGTCATCAATCACCAGCGGTTGAAAATAGTTTTTCTCCCACTCCTCGTTCCAATCCTGCCCCTGAATTTCGCTGTGCGTATAGCGGATGTCCGCATCCAAAGGGAAGTCGGTCAAAACCGATTGCAACGCTTCGGCACTAAACACATTGGCCGAAATGTAAGCGATGCAACCATCGGTTTCGTCCACAAAACTTTCAAAACCTATCTCGGCAGTCAAGGCCGCCAATACATCCTTAGCAGCCTCGCTGTAAGGTTCTATCGTAAATTTAACTTCTATGTAGTTCATCTTCTTACTATTATGCTATGGGGTAGATGCTTTCACCACTTTCACACCCACTTTTTCGATACCCGACAAAGGCTCATCTCGCATACCTTGCACTATCTGCAATGCGTATTTCCGTTGCGGAGCAAACGTTACACCCTTCAACAAAAGTGTATCTACCTGCACCAAACCTCCTGCCCCCACTCCGTGCCACTTGCCAAAGCGGTCGGCTATCTGCACTTGCAACGTATCTTGCACAGAAAGGCTGTCGTTGGCATCCGGCGTAACAAAAAGCCACAGGTTTTGATAACCAAACCCCTTGTTGTGAAGCACTTCCAGATAAATATCGTAACGCTCGTTGGGAGATACCTGCAACGAATCCGGCGAAAACATCAGTGTATCGTGCTTCGACCACTGTGCCGCAGATATTTGCTTAAACTCGTGATACACGGCATTATCTATGCACGAAAAAGAGAGGAAACCCATCAAAGAGATGAGAAAAAACTTGTTAATCGGCCCCATTATCACGATTTTGCTTTTGAAAATTACGGCGATTGCCATTGTTGGGACGTTTCCCGTTGTGGTGGCGACGGAAGTACTTTTTCCCCTCGCTATTTTCTGCCCTTTCTGCCGTAGGTGGTTGCACGCTGTTTGATGAGCCGGCAGGATTTTGGTCAGCACGCTCTGCCGCTTCATTCCGCAACGCATTGTGCCGCACAGGACGCTGATGGTTTCTTCCCCGTTTGGCATTGCGATTACGATGCCCGCCCTCCGCACTTGGTGTGGAGGTAGGTTGTTCATTATCAATCTCATCCGATTCGGTCGAAACTTTTCTGTCGTTGCGTTTCTTCTTTTTGTTGTCGAAGCGGGTAATGCTTTCCTCCTCCAAAATATCGTTGTACACTCGCTTTTGTCCCGATGGAGCAGCGTCGCCCAACTTTTCGGGTTTTTCGCCTGCCCTGTTCATTCTTATCACATCAAACACCTGCTCTTTGCTGAGCGTTACCAAGTTGGCGGCCAAATGTTTGGAGGTTGAGTAAGTTACCTGCCCTGCAAATACGTCCGACTTGAAGTGATAGTACGTTCCGTCCTTGGTTTCCAACACGGCATCACGTGGTGGCATCTGCTTGTAAGCCTCCACATATTGGTCTATTTCGTAGTTAAGGCAACATTTGAGCTTGCCGCATTGTCCTGCCAACTTTTGCGGATTGAGCGAGATGTCTTGAAAGCGAGCTGCGGAGGTGGCAACCGACACAAAGTTGGTATTCCACGACGCACAGCACAACTCCCGACCACACGAGCCAATGCCTCCGATGCGTCCCGCCTCCTGCCTTGCACCTATCTGCTTCATTTCGATGCGTACACGAAACTCTTCGGCCAACACCTTTATCAATTGCCGAAAATCGACACGACCATCGGCGATGTAATAAAATATTGCTTTATTGCCATCTCCCTGATATTCAACATCCCCAATTTTCATATCCAGATTCAAACTCTCGGCTATTTGTCGCGAGCGAATCATTGTGTCCTGCTCCAAAGCCTTTGCCTGTTCATAGCGTTCGATGTCGCTTTGGCGAGCCAATCGGTACACCCGCTTATACTCCCCCTGCGGAATGCGGACGTTGTTTTTCTTCATCTGTATTTGCACCAACTTGCCGGTGAGCGTTACATAACCAATGTCGTGTCCGGGTGATGCTTCAACGGCTACCATATCGCCTTGAAAAAGCTCTAAATTATTACTGTTCAGGTAATAACCTTTTCTCGTATTTTTAAACTGCACCTCCACCATTTTGGTTTCGTCGCCGGCTTCGGGAATATCGCTCAACCAATTGTAAACATCCAACTTGGTTGCTCTTTTTCCGCAAGATGCACACTTGCCCGACTTTCCTCCACCCGATTTGCAACCGCACTTTTTACCGGCGGAAGCAACTTCGTCGGGGGCAAAAATTAGGCCTTCGGGAGATATATTCGTATTATCAATCATCATTATTCAAAGTATTATATATTAGTATTTTATATCATCGTTTTATTAGCAGGGTTATTTTCAAACAGAGGTCGAAAAACACCATCTTGGCATTCACATTTTGCTCGATGTGTATGCTTGCCACCTCCAATTCCTCCGCAAAATCTACAATATTTCGCTCATTGATGAAAGGCGAAAACTTTATCCCAAACTCTTGCTCCTCTCTGTTCAAATATACCAGTTCCGGACGACGCACATTACTCACAAAATACTCGCGAATCATCTGTCGGCTATATTCCAAAAAGTTTTTTTGCCGTTCGCGTCCTATCTTCGACAGCTCGTCGGCTATAGCCCTGATAGTTTTTATATTACGTGAGTAAGAAGCCCTCATCATTCCTTTGAACAGTTCAAGAAAATAGCGTTGCTCCTCGCTGTTAGTCAAAATGGCAAGAGCCTTTGTAAAGCTGCCATTGGCTACGTGGGCAACCTCGTTGGCAGTGGTTTCATCCAACGAAAAACGCTGCATCAAAGCCTCTGCTATTGCCTCTTTGGGCAACGGCGGAATGTTTATCCGTTGGCATCGCGACTGTATGGTGGGCAAAATCATTTCGGGAGCATCCGACACCAGCAAAAAAACAGTGTTTGGGGTAGGCTCCTCTATGATTTTCAGCAATTTATTGGCTGTATCTTGACGGAATTTTTCGGGCAACCACACCAACATCACTTTGTACTTTCCCTCATATATTTTCAGATTCAGCTTACGGATTACCTCCTCGCTTTCCCTCACAAATATCTGAGCCTGAGAATTTTCGGCATCCATTGCCGCCAACCATTGGTCGTAAGCAAAATATGGCGACCTATTCAGCATCTGCCTCCATTGCGATACATAATCGTCCGACACTTCCATCTTTGGCGACGTTTTTTTCACAATGGGAAATACAAAGTGTAAATCGGGATGGGCCAAACGATTGTATTTCAAGCACGAAGCACACTCTCCGCAAGCATCTTCCGCTTGTGGTTTCTCGCAATTCAAATATTGGGCATAAGCCAATGCCAAAGGATATTTGCCTGCTCCCGACGCTCCACAAAATAGCTGAGCGTGAGGCACAAACCCATCGCGTGCCGACCGTAACAGTCTTTGCTTAATTTCGTACTGACCTACAACGTCTTTAAACACAAAACCCCTCCGTTTCTCTTAATAAATCTCTTTTGCTATCTGTCGCACGCTGTCCGTAGCCAGTAGCGAGTAGAAATGCAAACCGGGTACACCTCTCTTTATCAATTCTTTACATTGATGTATTCCCCACTCTATACCCACAGCCTTAGCTTGTTCGTCCGTTTGGCATTTCATCAGTTCGGTAGCAAGCTCCATCGGGATGTCTGAACGGAATACACGTGGCAGCACCGTCAGTTGGTCTTGCTTCACGATGGGTTTCA
>JBHBVA010000277.1:0-16228 GCA_041793355.1 Bacteroidota bacterium
CAGCTTTACTAATTTATATTATGTAAGCCACAAAGATAGCTATTTATGTCGATACCCCACCAAAAACATTTCCCATTCCTCTGCCAATAAAAAGACAACATAAAAACAAAACCCTAAAAGCAGGAATACTGCTTTTAGGGTTCCATCAACCTTTACGTTTCCGCCTTGCATTATTTAGCATAACTTACTGCACGTGTTTCGCGAATAACGGTTATCTTCACCTGACCGGGATAAGTCATCTCATCCTGAATTTTCTTGGCTATTTCGGCAGACAATCTTTCGCTTTCCACATCGCTCACTTTTTCGGCACCAACAATCACACGCAACTCGCGACCGGCTTGTATAGCGTATGTTTTAAGTACGCCCGGATACGACATTGCCAACTGTTCCAAATCATTCAAACGCTTAATGTAGGCTTCCACAATCTCGCGACGTGCACCAGGACGTGCTCCCGATATAGCATCGCACACCTGCACGATAGGAGCAATAAGTGAAGTCATCTCCACCTCGTCGTGATGTGCTCCGATGGCATTACAAACATCTGGTTTTTCTTTGTACTTTTCGGCGAGCTTCATACCCAAAATAGCGTGTGGCAGTTCCGGTTCATCGTCGGGCACTTTACCTATATCGTGCAACAGACCTGCACGTTTTGCTTTTTTTACATTCAACCCCAATTCGGCAGCCATAATAGCACACAAATTGGCCGTTTCGCGAGCGTGTTGCAAAAGGTTTTGTCCATAGGACGAACGATACTTCATCTTTCCGATGATTCGTATCAGTTCGGGGTGCAAGCCGTGAATACCCAAGTCGATAGCCGTACGTTTTCCGGTTTCTATCACCTCTTCCTCTACTTGCTTTTTCACTTTTGCCACCACCTCTTCGATGCGTGCGGGATGGATGCGACCATCAGATACTAATTGATGCAATGCCAAACGAGCAATTTCGCGACGAACGGGATCGAATCCCGATAATACGATGGCCTCCGGAGTGTCGTCCACTATAATTTCCACACCTGTGGCGGCTTCCAAAGCCCGGATGTTACGGCCCTCGCGGCCGATAATTCGTCCTTTTATCTCGTCCGACTCGATGTGGAACACGGTAATGGCATTTTCGATAGATACCTCTGTTGCCACCCGTTGAATAGACTGAATAACAATGCGTTTAGCTTCTTTATTGGCGGTCATTTTCGCCTCTTCCATTATCTCATTCACGTAGGATTGAGCTTCGGTTTTAGCTTCGTCCTGCACAGCTTCTATCAGCTTACGCTTTAGTTCATCGGCCGACAGCCCCGACAGGGCTTCTAAACGCTCCACCTCTTGTTTGTGAAGTTTGTCTAAGTCGTTTTTCTTTTGCTCCACAACCACTAATTGAGCCTCGTAACTGGCTTTTACTGCGTCGGCATCATCTTTTTTGCGTTGCAATTCCTCCAGTTTTTGCTCAATTGATTGCTCACGTTGCTTCACTTTGTTTTCGGCTACAGCCATTTTTTGGTTGCGAGAGTTTATCTGTTTGTCGTGTTCCGACTTCAAACGGAGTGCCTCTTCACGAGCTTCCAAAATCTTTTTTTGCTTCACCACTTCTGCTTCTTGCAAAGCATCGTCTTGTAGCTTGCGTAGTCTCGATGTAAATACGTAATGGATTAGTATCCACGTAATTACAGCTCCTGCTATCAAGCCTCCTATTCCATACAGTAGCATTTCCATAAATATGGTCCTTAAAAATAATTATTCGGCATTCTGCCTACTTGATTCGTATTAATGTTAAAAAGTAAATTCTATACTAAAATAAAAAAACACCAAGCTGCCACAAAAACAAGCGAAAAACGGTTTTCGCTTTCGGGCAAACTCAGTGCATATTATAAGGCTGACAAATGCTTAATAAATTCTTAAAATCGACTTAAAATCAAAGCCTTAATTTTTTTTTCTAAGGCATTGCGATAATACTACACTCGGCTCAAGTATTCGTCTGCTTCTTGTATCATTTTTCGCAATCGCTCTTCCATATCTCGTGTATCGGTTTCTCGCTCCAACCGAGCAGTTTCCGTACAGGCCTGAATGGCAGCCATCAACACACAGTCCTGTTCGTCTATCTTTCTGCGAGATGCTAACTGCACTGCAGGTTGCTGATACACAGCCTTGTACTGATTTATCTTCCGATTCAACGCTTGTGCCGCTACACGAAAGTCCGGCTCGTCTTTCATTTTTATCCGCACGGGATAAACTCTTCCGCACACTGTCAATTTTATCAATATATGTTCTCGCTTATTGATACTCATTGCTTTATGTTACTTTAAGTTTTCAACAATGCGATACATTTATCTACTTCACGCACCAATTTTGCCAATCTGGCTTTGGCTTTTTCTGCATCACCTCCGCTCTCGCCCGAATACAATGAGCGGGCAGCCTGCAGAGCTTCGTATTTGGTTTTCAGATGGATAGCTTCTCGTTGCAACGACGATATTTCTGCGTCTTTTTCCTGCAATTGTTGCCGAAGCACCTCATTTTCGGACTTCAAGCGGTCGCACAAGTGCATCAGCTGCCGCATCCGAACATAAAAGTCCGATAGAAGTTTATCCTGCTCCTCCGTCATACCCTATACAAAGTGTGGACAAAAGTAGTTATTTTGAGCGAATTTCGCAAACTTTCGTACAAGTTTATTACTTTTGATATTCGTCATCAAAAAAAGAAAATGGAAAAATGTATCGCATTTTCTCAAAAAAAGCTACCTTTGCCAACGTAGCCAAATTGATGTTGTAACGTATTAAACAACGAAGCGTTTATGATTATCACAAGTATTCACCAACTATCTCGTTACGAGGGTGTTAGCTCGAAAATGAAGCGGGCAATCGCTTTTTTGCAATCGACAGACTTATCGGCTATCCCCGAAGGGAAAACCGCTATTGATGGCGATGATGTGTTTGTAATCCGCAGCAAAACGGAAATGATGCCTGCACAGCAAGTGAAATTGGAGGCTCACAATGCATACATCGATTTGCAAGTGCCTCTGCATCAGGCTGAAACATTTGGTTGGGCAGACAGGCAGACATTGCAAACTCCGGTGTCGGCATTTGACACGGAACGGGATATTATCTTTTTTGACGACAGTATTCCCACTCTCGTGAATGTTCACCCGATGGAGTGTATAATATTCTTCCCCGAAGACGCTCACGCTCCGTGTATAGGCAAAGGTCTGACAGACAAGATTATAGTAAAAGTGGCTGTGAAATAACACGCTAATATAAATGCTTTTACAATAAGATATTTTGATTCCGCTATGAAAAATATTGTAAAAAACGACCCTTGGCTAAAGCCCTACGAAGCCATCATAACAGGGCGACACAAGCGTGTGGAAGATAAAATAGCCGAGCTGACCGACGGCAGACGTATATCCCTTTCGGATTTTGCAACGGGCTATCTGTATTTTGGATTGCACCGAACTACCAACGGATGGGTGATTCGAGATTGGGCTCCAAACGCTACGGCTATCTATTTGGTGGGTGATTTTAATCAATGGCAACGCCGCCCCGAATATGCTCTCCGTCGTATCGAAAATGGTATTTGGGAGTTGCATTTGAGTGCAGACCAATTGGCACACGGCGATTTGTTCAAATTTGTGGTGTGCTGGAACGGTGGCGAGGGCGAACGCATTCCGGCTTGGGCAAACCGTGTGGTGCAGGACGAGAAAACCAATATTTTTACTGCCCAAGTGTGGCAACCTGCCCAACCTTACAAATTCAAAAAACGGAAGTTTAAACCCTCCACATCGCCACTGCTGATATACGAGTGCCACATAGGAATGTCCACCGAGCGAGAAGGCTACGGCACTTACAACGAGTTTCGCGAACTGGTACTTCCTCGTATCAAGGCATTGGGCTACAATGCTATACAAATAATGGCCATTCAGGAACACCCTTATTACGGTTCGTTTGGCTATCACGTTTCAAGTTTTTTTGCTGCCTCATCCAAGTTTGGCACCCCCGACGAACTGAAGGAGCTTATCGACACTGCCCACCAAATGGGCATTGCTGTGATAATGGATATCGTACATTCGCATGCCGTGAAAAACGAAGCGGAGGGGCTGGCTCTGTTCGATGGCAGTTACGACCAATACTTCTATTCGGGCGAAAAACGCAATCATCCCGTTTGGGATTCGCTCTGCTTCAACTACGGACGCAACGAAGTGCTACATTTTTTACTTTCGAACTGCAAATATTGGCTCGAAGAGTATAAATTTGACGGTTTCCGTTTCGACGGAGCTACGTCAATGCTATATCATAGTCACGGACTCGGAGAGGCTTTTGTCAGCTACGACGATTATTATAATGGTAATCAGGATGATAATGCCATTGTGTATCTCACACTTGCCAATCTTGTGATACACGAAACCAACCCCAATGCCATCACCATTGCAGAAGAGATGAGCGGAATGCCCGGATTGGCAAGTCCCTTCATTGATGGAGGTTACGGGTTCGACTATCGGATGGCAATGAACATTCCTGACTATTGGATAAAGGTTATCAAAGAGAAAAAAGATGAAGATTGGCATCCTACGGGGATTTTTTGGGAACTGACAAACCGCAGAAGCGAAGAGAAAACCATCTCGTATGCCGAGAGCCACGACCAAGCTCTGGTCGGCGACAAAACCATCATCTTCCGCCTGATTGATGCGGATATGTATTGGCATATGTCCCGCTTACAACCTTCTACTTATCAGGTAGATAGAGGTTTGGCTTTGCATAAAATGATACGCTTGGCTACACTTGCCACTATCAACGGCGGATACCTAAATTTTATGGGCAATGAATTTGGGCATCCCGAATGGATTGATTTTCCGCGTGAAGGCAACAATTGGTCGTACAAATATGCTCGTCGCCAATGGAGTTTGGTGGATAACAGCGACTTGAAGTATCAATATCTTGCCCGTTTCGACCGGGATATGATTGAGGTGGTGAAAAGCCAACGCAACTTTTCGGGGACATCGGTTGTTAAGCTGTGGGAAAAAGACGGAGACAACATTTTGGCCTTTGCCAGAGGCAAGCTATTGTTTGTGTTCAATTTTCACCCCTCGCAATCGTTCAGCAACTACGGCATTTTGGCTCCGTTGGGCACATACACCGTGCTACTGGACAGCGACGACAAACAATACGGAGGCTTCGGACTTCAAGACCACGCGGTGGAACACAGCACGATGGCAGACAAGGCTTTTTCTCGCGAAAAGAAAGGCTGGCTCAAATTATATTTGCCTGCCCGTACGGCTTTGGTGCTTCGCCGAAAATAACATAAAAGACAAAAAGTACACAGAAAAAAAGACGCACACATACCGAAAGTATGACAGAAGAGATTGATAAACAGACTATTGACACACCGTTGTATCCGATGAAATTTCGTCCCATCTTGAAACCTATCATTTGGGGAGGAGCAGAAATTTGCCGTTTCAAAAACATTAGTCCCGTGCAGGACGGCATAGGCGAAAGTTGGGAAATATCGGCTGTGGAAGGTAGTATTTCGGAGGTTGCCAATGGTGTGCTACAAGGGCAACCGCTGGACAAAGTTATTCAAACCTACAAAGAAAAGTTGCTGGGCAAGCGTATATTCGAGCAGTTCGGCACCACCTTTCCGTTGCTTATTAAATTTATCGATGCCAAACAGGACCTTTCCATACAAGTTCACCCCAACGACGAATTGGCACAAGCCCGCCACAATTCATTTGGAAAAACCGAAATGTGGTACGTGATAGATGCCGTGCCGGGAGCAAGCTTGTATGCCGGATTTAAACGAACGCTAACGCCCGACACTTATGAACAAAGCATACAAGACGGGTCGTTTATGGAGTATCTGGACAAGCATTCGGTGTCGAAAGGCGATGTTTTTTTTCTGCCGGCAGGAAGAGTACACTCTATCGGAGCAGGAACTTTTATTGCCGAAATTCAGCAAACCTCAAACATTACCTACCGCATTTTCGACTACAACCGTCGTGATGCTGACGGCAATTTGCGAGAACTGCATACCGAACTTGCCAAAGAAGCCATCGACTTTGAAATACATCCTCACCATTGCACACAATATCACCCGCAGACGGATGAGGCTGTTCAGTTGGCATCGTGTAATTATTTCACCACCAATCTGTTACATCTCGAAAAACCGCTCCAACGCAACTATGCCTCACTGCATTCGTTTGTTGTTTATATTTGCGTGGAAGGCAAGCTGCATCTTCGTGACGAACACGGCAACGAATTGACTCTGAAGCAAGGCGAATCGGCATTGATACCTGCCACAAGTCAGGATATATATCTTTCGCCTGTGGGGCAAGCAAAGCTATTGGAAGCGTATGGATAAGAAAGTGTTTGTGGAAGAATAGTTTGTTTTTCCTTTTGGCGAATAAGCATCGTGTGCCGAATAAAAAAGCGAGCGTGTCATTTTTTTGTACGACACACTCGCCCTTTTTTTTGCTCCGTCCAACCTTTGTTAAATCAGTTTGTGATGCTTATTCGTTCAGGTCGATTGCGATGTAACGCATCCGCTTATCCGTAGGATAGAAACCGGCAATAAACACTCCCTTGTCGTCCGATTTAGCAATGCTTTGGACGGTGTGTTCCAATTGCGAGACGAGGATTATTGGCGTGTTGTTTATCTTCATAATGATAAATCCTTTCTTGATGCCTGCTTTGGCAAGTTTGCCACCGGTATCCACACCGGCTACTTCCACGCCCGACGAAATACCCAATTCACGTTTACGCTCGTTGCTAAGGTCTTTGAAAGCTGCTCCCAGTTCGCTCAATCCGTCCACTTTTTTTACCACATCGGTGTTACCGCTGTTGTTGATAAGGGTAACTACCGCCTCTTTGGTTGCACCGTTGCGAACGTATCCTATTTTTACTTTGTCGCCGGGACGGAAACGGTTGAGGTAATCCATCAACTCTGTTATTTTTGTTACTTTCGAGCCGTTGATGTTTACTATCACATCACCTACTTCGAGTCCCGCCTCTTTCGCCGGACTACGTTCGGCAAATCCGCCAATGAATATACCGTTATCCAATTTCAGGTTTTTTGCCAATGCAAATTCGCTGGCACGAGGGTTGTCTTCGCTGTTGGCAATTTCTTTGGCGACAGCCACATCTGTGATGCTGACACCCAGCATCGGACGTTGAGCCACACCATACTGCTTGAGGTCGGCAACCACTTTGCCGGCAATGGAGATGGGTACGGCAAAACTGTAGCCTGCAAAATCACCCGTTTGTGAATAGATAGCCGTATTGATACCCACCAACTCACCGTTTACGTTTACCAATGCACCGCCACTATTACCTCTATTAACTGCTGCGTCGGTTTGGATGTACGACTCGATGGATTGCTGTGCCCCTCCGGACAAGCCGCGCCCTTTGGCACTTACGATACCTGCCGTTACCGTTGATGTCAAATTGAAAGGATTGCCTACCGCCAACACCCATTCGCCCACTTTCAAGGCATCGGAGTTTCCGAACGGGATGTAAGGCAACTTGGTAGCCTCCACCTTCAATAGAGCAATATCTGTTTGGGCATCGGTGCCGATAAGTTTTGCCTTAAATTTTCGGTTGTCGTTCAACGTTACTTCCAGCTCGTCTGCACCTTGAATAACGTGGTTGTTGGTAACAATGTAGCCATCTTCCGAAATGATAACCCCCGAACCGAACCCGACAGAGGGACGTGCCTGTTGCTGTGGTACCTGACTATCACCAAAACCAAAGAAAAATTCAAGAGGGTCCAACACTTGGCGACGTTGTTGTATTTGCGTTGCACGCTTCACCGCCTTGATGTGCACTACGGCGTGTACGCTGTTTTCGGCGGCTTTCGTAAAGTCGGGATAGCCCTGCGGAGTGAGTGCCGCAAGCTTCACGCCTTTCTGATTGAATTCAGCACCATAATTATAGGTGTCCGCCGTGCTGATTCCTCTGTTTGCCTCCAACATGCTGTAGGTGGCAAAAGTAGCTCCTGCACTCAGGGCCACCACTGCGACATAGCCTGCCGCTTGTTTCCATATTCTCTTCATATTCTTTTCCTGTTTTTTGAAATTGAACATTCTAAAATCTATATCAACAAAATAAATCTCCGCAAAGTAAATAACTTTTTCTGAAATGTCAATGTTAAAAAGTATCGAAAAAGCTAAGTTTTAATTGCAATATGCCATTTTATAAGACTTTTTGTGTCGATAGGCTCTTTCTTTTCTCTTTTGGCAAACCTCAGAGCGGAGCGATTGTCTTTTTCGTGCAGTAAAACGGAGATTGCCCGGTTTTATTTGCTCTACAGAGAAGAAAAATGTACTTTTGCACCGCTTTTATGGATAATATCAGCGTTTTAATAAATAATCATTGCAAAATAAACAATATAGTATGAAAGCATTCGTATTTCCCGGTCAGGGAGCCCAGTTTGTGGGAATGGGCAAAGATTTGTATGAAACTTCTGCCATAGCCAAAGACTTGTTTGAGCAAGCAAATGAGATACTTGGCTTTCGCATTACCGATTTGATGTTTGCCGGCACCGACGAGGATTTGCGTCAAACCAAGGTTACTCAGCCTGCCATCTTTATTCACTCGGTGGTGTTGGCTAAAACGTTGGGCGAGGAGTTTAAGCCCGAAATGGTGGCCGGACACTCGCTGGGCGAATTTTCGGCGTTGGTGGCCGCAGGAGCTTTATCGTTCGAGAGCGGACTCAAGCTCGTGTACAAGCGTGCTTTGGCGATGCAAAAGGCGTGCGAACAAAATCCATCCACAATGGCAGCCGTGCTGGGGTTGAGCAACGAGAAAGTGGAAGAAGTGTGTGCTACTATCGCCGACGAGGTGGTAGTGCCTGCCAACTACAACTGTCCCGGACAGATTGTGATTTCGGGTTCGAATGCAGGTATCGACAAGGCTTGCGAACTATTGAAAGCAGCCGGAGCCAAGCGTGCCTTGAAGTTGAGCGTAGGTGGAGCATTTCACTCGCCATTGATGGAGCCGGCCAAAGCAGAGTTGGCTGTAGCTATCGAAGAAACAGAGTTTTCGGCTCCAATATGCCCGGTATATCAAAATGTTACAACCAAAGGCGAAACCGACCCGGTGGCCATTAAGGCTAATTTGGTGGCTCAGCTTACTGCTCCCGTGAAGTGGACACAATCGGTAGAAAATATGGTTGCCGACGGAGCTACGGAGTTTGTAGAGTTGGGACCCGGTAGCGTATTACAAGGTTTGGTGAAGAAAATCAGCCCTAACGTAACCACCAGCGGCAAGCAATAAGGTTTGTTGAGGGGGATTACGATTTCCGTAACAAAAGAGAAGCTGTTCCGATACTTTTTCGGATAGTTTCTCTTTTTTCTTTGTTGGCTCTCTTCAAAAAAAGTTGCCTTTGTGAGCTGCATGTGTCAGGCTATAATCCAGATAATATCAGAATAAACTTCCTCTCCGTCAAAGTTTAATTTCTCTAATTTCCCTTGCGAAAAATCCACTAAATATCTTTCTATTTCCTTTTCAATTAGCATTATTTCGGCTTTCAACTTCCAGTGTTCGTTATTGGCTTTATTATATAAAACTACAAAAATTCTATTTTTATAATGTCTTCTACCTTGCTGACTTTGTTCTTTGTAAAGCCACTCTATAAGCTCTCTTTTATTCTGCTGAGCATACGCTAAACTTTTATCAAAATTTTTAGGAAAGACACTTGTCTTATGGTCAAAAGGAATACCTTGTATTTCAAAATCTTTTAATTTATCACGTTCGTTTGGGTTAGGTGTTACTTTGGGATTTTTAGCAAATATTTGTTCAATTCCTTTTGCTGACCAAAAATTCAGCCATCTATTAAAAGCGTAATCTCGTAATTCGGTATCAAATCCTTTTACTTTTTCCTGCAAATCTGAAAAAGTTCTCGTTTTATAGATAAAATTCGTCTCCCTATCCCAATCATCAGCTTGTTTCCTCCCCCAATTGTAAGGGAAAGCTAATCTTTTCTTTAATTGAATTTGAAGTCTATTTAAATCAATTTTTTGCATACAAAGCATTTGATTGTTTATCGGATAACTCGGTGTTTTTTGTGCTTTTTAGATTTGAATCTTCTCTTTTAGTGGTTTGATTTATCCCAAATTACGCAGTAGGGATTCTTTTGCGATTCAATGGCTTATTTAAGAGTAATTTTGACCAATATCTGCTGTGAAAATACCATTTTGTTTCAGAATGTAATTACTTGATTTATAAAGGATAATATGGATTTTATGTCTAAGTGTTTTCTACTGCTACGCAGTTGGATTTTCAGAAGCTAAAGTACAACTTTTTTCTGCTGCGGAATGTGGGATAAAAAAGTTTTTTTAAAATTACCCCCTACTCGTTGGCTTTTCGGGGTCCGCCTTTGTGTTTTCTATTCGGGGTATTTAAAACATATCTTGTATTATCAAAATACCCTTTATCTGTTTCTTAAGCTTCAAAGAACACCCGACAAAGTTACGCTTTATTTTCGGGATAAAGAAAGAGAAGTCATCCGAAAAGGTATCGGACAACTTCTCTTCTTTTTTATTGATAATCGGTTAGTTGCGGAAAACCAATCGGTTGGCTTCTGCATCTACCACAATCGGTTCGGTTCGGTGAATGATCTGTGCCAGCAGTTGTTTCGAAAGCACATTCAGCACCTCGCGTTGAATAACACGCTTCACGGGACGGGCTCCAAATTCGGGGTCGTAACCCAAGTGAGCAATGCAAGATATGGCAGCCGGTGTAAATTGCAGGGTGATGCCATTGCCGGCTAACATTCGCTCGATGCTTGCCAATTGGATGCCTACCACTTGCTCGATGTCGTTTTGCGAAAGTGGCTCGAACATTATCACCTCGTCTATGCGGTTCAAAAACTCGGGACGAATGTTTGCTTTCAGCATATCCAACACTTGCCGTTTGGTGTCGTCTGTCACTTGCAGGCGGTTTTCGGGTGTGATGTGCGAAAAGTTGTCGCGGATAAGGTGCGAACCCATATTGGAAGTCATAATGATGATGGTGTTTTTGAAGTTCACCACTCGCCCTTTGTTGTCCGTGAGGCGACCATCGTCCAACACTTGCAACAGTACGTTGAACACATCGGGATGGGCCTTTTCGATTTCGTCGAACAGCACTACGGAATAGGGTTTTCGGCGGATGGCTTCCGTGAGTTGGCCACCTTCATCGTATCCCACGTATCCCGGAGGAGCTCCGATAAGGCGGGTTGCCGAGAATTTCTCTTGATATTCGCTCATATCGATGCGGGTCATCATATTTTCGTCGTCGAACAGAAACTCTGCCAAAGCCTTTGCCAGCTCGGTTTTGCCCACCCCCGTGGTACCCAAGAAGATGAACGACCCAATGGGGCGTTTGGGGTCTTGCAATCCGGCTCTGCTGCGACGGATGGCATTTGCAACGGCTTCTATTGCCTCCGATTGCCCTACCACACGTTTGTGTAGCTCTTCTTCGAGATTCAGCAACTTATCGCGTTCGCTTTGCAACATTTTGCTCACCGGAATCCCTGTCCAGCGAGATACCACGTCGGCAATGTCTGTGGCATCCACTTCCTCCTTTATCATCGCACTATCCGTTTGCAAGCTCTGCAACTGTTGCTGCAAGCGAGCTATTTGGTCGTCCAGCTCTTTCAGCTTTCCGTAGCGGAGTTCGGCCACACGCCCGTAGTCTCCCTCTCGTTCGGCCTTATCTGCCTCATATTTAGACTCTTCTATTTGCAGTTTGCATTGCTGGATTTGTTCTACAATTTGCTTTTCCGATTGCCATTTGGCTTTCATTTCTTGCTCTTCCTCTTTCAGCAACGATATTTCTTGTGTCAGCTGAGCCTCTTTTTCCGGGTCGTTTTCTCGGCGGATGGCTTCTCGTTCAATTTCCAATTGAGCAATCCTTCTGCTTTTTTCGTCCAATTCCTCCGGAACAGAGTCCACCTCCATTCGCAGTTTTGAAGCTGCTTCGTCCATCAAGTCGATAGCCTTGTCGGGCAAAAAGCGGTCGGTGATATATCTGGCAGACAGTTGCACCGATGCGATGATGGCCTCGTCTTTGATACGGACTTTGTGGTGATTTTCGTATTTCTCCTTCAGTCCGCGTAGAATGGAAATGGCATCTATCTCCGTAGGCTCGTCCACCAGCACGGTTTGAAAACGGCGTTCCAAAGCCTTGTCTTTTTCAAAGTATTTTTGATACTCGGCAAGCGTGGTTGCCCCAATCGACCTTAGTTCGCCCCGTGCCAATGCCGGTTTCAGGATGTTGGCGGCATCCATTGCCCCTTCGCTTTTGCCGGCACCCACCAGCGTGTGAATTTCGTCGATGAAGAGGATGATTTCGCCCTCGCTTTTCGACACCTCGTTTACTACCGATTTTAGTCGCTCCTCAAACTCACCTTTGTATTTGGCTCCGGCCACCAATGCCCCCATATCCAACGAATAAATTTGTTTGCTCCGCAAATTTTCGGGTACATCGCCCCTCATTATCCGCTGTGCCAATCCTTCGGCAATGGCTGTTTTACCCACACCCGGTTCGCCAATCAATATCGGATTGTTTTTGGTGCGACGGCTCAAAATTTGCAATACACGTCTGATTTCGTCGTCTCGGCCAATCACGGGGTCGAGTTTTCCCTCGTGTGCCCGTTTGGTAAGATTGATGGCAAACTTTTCCAACGACTGATATGTGTCCTCTGCACTTTGGCTGGTAACTTTTTCGCCTTTGCGAAGTTCGTTGATAGCTGCCAAAAGCTCCTTTTCGGTAACTCCGGCATCTTTCAATACCTGCGAAGCCGCACTATTCGTAGCCACAATGCCGAGCAACAAATGCTCGATACTTACATATTGGTCGCCCAACTTCCGGGCAAAATCTTCAGCTTTTTGTAACGCACTGTTAGCGTCGCGACTCAGATGTGGTTCACCTCCGCTTACGCGAGAAAAACCGTCCAACTGCTTTTCGAGCTTTGCCGTAAGCTGGGCAATGTTCACACCTAATTTTTGGAGCAAAAACGTGGTAACATTTTGCCCGCTTTCCAGTACGCCCAACAATAAGTGTGTAGGCTCTATGGCTTGCTGTCCGCGTTCGTGAACAAGGCTAACTGCCTTTTGTACAGCCTCTTGCGATTTGATAGTGTAATTATTAAAATTCATAGCTTTTTCTCCTTTTCTTGTTTTGTTATTTTTCGCTTCGGTTACGAATCATCAAAATGTTTGCCATATATTTGTAGGTGACAAAATGGCTTGTTTTTGTTGCGGTGATTTTAGGTTGTGTTTTGTAATAAATTGTTTTACAGTTGTAATAAGCTGTATTTTATTTATGACAAAATGTCTTGTTTTTCGTTTTTAGATAGATTATAGCAGAGTGTTTTCTGAAAAAAGCCATTGAATATCCTTTGCCTTTCGGCGAAATTCTTATTTTTGTACACCAAAAACGAAAAAAAATTGCAGATGCGTACACATAACACAGAATACGATATTCGTCCTCAAGGGCAACATTCGGTACTGGGCTTGCGGTGCGAACCTCTGCCTGTGGTTAGGATAGCCATTATTGGTTTGGGGGTGAGGGCTTTACGGGCTGTGCACCGCTTTGCCAATATTGCAGGCGTTGAGGTGAAAGCGTTGTGCGACCTTTTTGCAGAAAACGTACAACAGGCACAAAATGTCCTTCTGCAACACCAACTGCCACAAGCACAGCTCTTTGTAGGCGAAGAGGCATGGCGGCAAGTTTGCGAGGTTGAAGATGTGGATTTGCTTTACATTTGCACCGATTGGCAAAGTCACGCCCGCATCGCCGTGAGAGGGATGGAATGCGGAAAGCACGTGGCGGTGGAGGTGCCTTTGGCTACCACTGTGGAGGAGTGTTGGCAGATAGTGGACACAGCGGAGCGGATGCAGAGGCATTGCATTATGCTCGAAAACTGCTGTTACGAGTACTTTGAAATGGCAACCCTCAATATGGTGCAACAAGGGCTTCTGGGAGATATTATTCACGCCGAAGGGGCTTATATTCACGACCTTAGGGAGCGGATATTTACCAACGAACACGGTAAACGAAACGGTGATAATTGGCAAACCTTGTTTAACGCTACGCATACGGGTAACCCTTATCCTACGCACGGACTGGGGCCGGTGTGTCAGGCGATGGGTATCCACAGGGGCGATAAATTAAACTTTTTGGTGTCGATGTCCACTCCGCAAGTGGGGATGTCGCAATACGTGCAGGAAGCATTGGGACAGCAGCAAGATTTTGCTTTGGGGGATATGAATAACACGCTCATTCGTACACAAAAAGGGCGAACAATTTTGTTGCAACACAATATTTCCAGCCCACGTCCCTATAGCCGCATCCATTTGTTGAACGGCACACGTGGCTTTGTGCAGAAATATCCCGGCGAGCAAATAGCACTTTCTCCGCAGGCACATTCAGCACTTGCCGAAACGGATAAAAACTCTCTGCTCCAAACATATACACACCCTGTTTGGGTGAAATGGGGTGCTGTGGCAACCGAAATTTGTGGCGAGCGTGCCAGAGATTATCTGATGGATTTTCGTCTTGTGTATTGCCTGCAAAAGGGGCTTCCGCTCGATATGGATGTGTACGATGCCGCAGCGTGGTCGTGCATCGTGGAGCTTTCGGAAAAGTCAGTATTGCTTGATAGTCAGCCTGTTGCTATTCCGGATTTTACACGTGGCGAGTGGCAGAGATATTCACAACTACATTTTGCCGAATAAGGGCGAGTGTGTAGCAAAAAGTATAGCTTATGAAGAAATTGTTTTTCGCTTTCGTACTGCTTGCCGGCTGTTTGTGCAATTTGGTGGCTCTGCCTTATTCCACACGTGCCTTTCGCCACGATGTACGCAGCATCTACTTTCAAAAGAATGAAAATTGGGGACAATTACCCATTCTGTTTTTGGGTAGTGAGGATAAATTAAGGCTCAGCTTTGATGTTATAAACACTTCGGAAGCAGAGCGTTTCGTTTATCGTGTAGTACATTGCACTGCCGACTGGGAACCTTCTTCACTTTCCGAACAGGATTATCTGCAAGGTTTTAACCATAACCTTGTAAATGATTTTGCCAACTCGCAAACCACTACCGTAAATTATGTGAACTATCAAATTGCTCTGCCGAACGAGGATTTTCGCATAAAACTTTCGGGTAATTACGTGGTCGAAGTATTTGAAGAAAACTCCCCTGAAAATGTGATACTTACCGCTTGTTTCTATATGCTGGACAGTCGAGTGAAGGTACAATCTGACGTGTCGCCTATTACCGATTTGGGGGCGAACAACGGTTTTCAGCAACTGTCGCTCAAGGTCGATTATTCGGCACTGCCCGTTAACGACCCTTCTGCCGAACTGAAAGTAGTATCGTTGCAAAATAGGAGAGGGGATAACAGACGGATGCACATTCGCCCTGCACATCTTAACGGTAAATCGGCGATTTACGAACACATTTCTACATTGATTTTCGACGGTGGCAACGAGTATCGTCGGATGGAAATTTTGGACACCAAATCTGCCGGAATGAATGTTGCCAATATTCATTTTTCCAATGGAAGTTACCGAGCCGAAGTGATGCCCGATGCTATTCGTGCCGATAAATTTTATTTGTACGACGAAGACCAAAACGGACGTTTTTTGGTTCGTATGTACGATACTGAAAATGCCGACACGGAGGCCGATTATGTGCAAACAACCTTTACGTTGAAGGCAGACAAGCCCTTGTCCGAAAAAGTGTATTGGGTTAGCGATGTGTCCGATTATCAGCTACTTCCGCAGTACGAAATGCAGTACGATGCCCGGCGTGGAGCGTACACGCTTACGCTACTGCTCAAACAAGGTATTTACAACTACCTTTATTTAACGCCATCAGCCAGCGGGCTGTCTGCACAATTTACAGAAGGCAACTACTCGCAAACTGAAAATGAGTATCTTACGTTGGTCTATCATCGTCCCTTTGGGCAACGCTACGATGCTTTGGTGGGCTACTCTTTAATTCGTTCGCAGATAGAGAGAAAGTAATGCTTTTTCGTTTTGTGTGGTTCTTGAGAGTTGAATGTGTCATATAAAATCCCTCGCTAAAATAAAGTCCCAATAGGATATGCTAAAACGATATTATACACTAATCAATACAACTAAAAAATTAAATGAACCAACTGCTTACATTATTATTGCTTGCTTTTGTGATGTTGTCTTGTGAAAATAAAACAGATAAACAAAAAGGCATATCAATACAAAAAAATGAAAATACTGATACTATTTCC
>JBHBVA010000278.1:0-3759 GCA_041793355.1 Bacteroidota bacterium
ACAAAATGACTGACCGCATCTACCTGAGATACACTGGCTATCCCGGTGGACAACGTGAGTGTACTCCTGCCGACTTGTTGGCAAAAGGTGCCGACCGCTTGATTTTGAAAACGGTAAAAGGCATGTTGCCAAAAAATCGTTTGGGAGCAGCTATCTTGAAAAACCTTTACGTTTACGAAGGAGCTGAACACCCACACCAAGCTCAAACTCCAAAAGTAATTGATATTAACTCTCTTAAATAATAACAATGGAAGTAATTAACGCATTAGGAAGACGCAAAGCGGCCGTAGCTCGCGTGTACGTAAGCGAGGGAACCGGAAAAATTGTTATCAACAAACGTGAGTTAGAATCATATTTCCCTTCAAGCATTTTGCAATACGTTGTAAAGCAACCTCTTAACACATTGGGTGTTGCCGAAAAATACGACATCAAAATCAACTTGGACGGTGGTGGCTTCAAAGGTCAGGCTGAGGCTGCTCGTCTTGGTATTGCTCGTGCATTGGTAAAAATCAATCCTGAAGACAAACCAGCTTTGAGAGCCGAAGGATTTATGACTCGCGACCCACGTGTAGTTGAGCGTAAAAAACCGGGACAACCCAAAGCAAGAAAAAGATTCCAGTTCTCAAAACGTTAATACATATCGGTTTACCAAACAAATTTGCCTGCTGATACTAAGGCAGGCAAGTTGTTTTGGTGTGCTATATACATTCAGCGTTTAGTATCTAAATTGTCAGGACTTTGCACGATAGCCTATGCTCCCAAACTTCTTTTTCGATGGGACAAGGTGAGAACCAAACTACCTGATAATTCGACAATTAATTGAAACAGAAAAAGAAAGTAAACGAACTATTTGAAAAGAAATTATGGCAAAATTGACATTTGACCAATTGTTGGAAGCCGGAGCACACTTCGGACACCTAAAAAGAAAGTGGAATCCTGCTATGGCTCCTTACATCTTTATGGAGCGTAACGGTATTCATATCATCGACCTTTACAAAACCATTGCCAAAACAGAAGAGGCAGCTGCCGCTTTGAAGCAAATTACAAAGTCCGGTAAAAAAGTTTTGTTCGTAGCTACTAAAAAACAAGCAAAACAAGTAGTTGCCGACTTAGCTAACAGCGTGAATATGCCTTATGTAATTGAGCGTTGGCCAGGTGGTATGCTTACCAACTTCCCCACTATCCGCAAGGCTGTGAAGAAGATGTCAAGCATCGACAAAATGATTAAGGACGGAACTTTTGACACATTGTCGAAACGTGAAAAACTTCAAATCACTCGTCAACGTGCGAAATTGGAGAAAACACTCGGTTCCATTCAAGATATGACTCGCCTGCCATCGGCTTTGTTCGTGGTAGATATTATGAAAGAACACATTGCGGTGAAAGAAGCTAAACGCTTGGGTATCCCTGTGTTTGGTTTGGTAGATACAAACTCTAACCCTAACGATGTGGACTTTGCAATTCCTGCAAACGATGACGCAGCGAAGTCAGTGGAACTGATTCTTTCGAACCTTTGCGAAAGCATCAAAGAAGGCTTGGAAGAGAGAAAAGTGGAAAAAGCCGATGCCGATGCTGCTGAACAGCAAGGTGGTGAAGGTGCTCCACGCGAACGCAAAGCTCGTGCTAAGAAACAAAGTGCCGAGTAATATTACTCGATAATTTTTATCCCAAATGGCTAAGATTTGCTTTCTGAGAGACAACTCTTAGATGTGTAATCTTAGCCTTTTTTTGATAGATGCAGGATATAATGCAGTTCCCACAAAGTGGATAGTATGTTTTGCATTCAAGTTAAAAAGCAACTCTGCGTGATTGCAGAAGGAACAATTGATTATTAAACTTTTATAAAGTAAAGAAGAATATGGCAGTTACAATGGCAGACATCCAAAACCTGCGTAAGAGAACAGGTGCAGGTATGATGGATTGCAAAAAAGCTTTGGAAGAAGCTAATGGTGATATTGAAAAAGCAATTGAAGTAATCCGTAAAAAGGGACAGGCTTTTGCAGCTAAACGTGGCGACCGCGATGCATCTGAAGGTTGCGTACTTGCCGGAGTGAAAGATGGTTTTGCAGCTTTGGTAGCCGTGAAGTGCGAAACAGACTTCGTGGCAATCAATGCCGACTTCGTTGCGATGACAAAATCGGTACTCGAAACGGCTCTTACAAGCAAACCTGCTGATGTAGAAGCATTGAAAGGTGCGGAATTGAATGGTCAAAAAGTGGCAGATGTTATTATCGACCGTAGCGGTATCACCGGCGAAAAAATGGAATTGGGTGCTTACGAAACAGTGGAAGCTCCTACCGTATTCGCTTACATCCACCCAGGTAACAAGTTGGCTACAATCGTAGGTTTCAACCAACCTAACGTAGATGAGCAAGTGGGTAAAGATATCGCTATGCAAATTGCGGCTATGAACCCTGTTGCCATCGTACCGGAAGAGGTTTCGGAAGAGTTGAAAGAGCGTGAAAGAGCTATTGCAAAAGAAAAAGCAATTGAGGCAGGAAAACCTGAAAACTTGCTCGACCGTATTGCCGAAGGAGCTGTAACTAAGTTCTACAAAGAGTTTACTTTGTTGCAACAAGACTTCATCAAAGACGGAAAACTTACTGTGGCTCAGTACTTGGCAAAACAAGACAAGGATTTGGCTGTAGTAGCATTCAAACGCTTCACTTTGAACGCTGAATAAATATTATAATCAGATACGGAAACTTCTCTACCGAGTGCTTGTGTAGAGAAGTTTTTTTATTACCTCAACTCAAGATTTTTATCACGAATGGAACAAACTTTATACAAAGTACAACACTCGAAAACTCAAATCCGATATGCTGTGTTGGCTTTGTTTATGGCTCAAGGGCTATGTTTTGCAAGTTGGGCAAGCCGTTTGGCCGACATCAAAGCCCTACTCAGTATGGAGAGTTTTTTGCAGTTTGGCTTCTTGGTTACTTTACAACCCATCGGCAAACTACTGGCTATCCCCATAGTGGGCTATCTTATGCAACGCATCGGCAGCAAAACAGCCGTAATGATTAGTTTGGGTGGTTTTATCACCTCATTATTCTTTGTAGGGCTTACCACAAATATTTACTTTTTGGGCACATCATTTATGCTTTTCGGTGTGTTTTGGAATATGACAGATATTTCGCTCAACACACAGGCCATCGAAGTGGAACGAATGTACGGAAAAACGATTATTGCTTCGCTTCACGCAGGATGGAGTATTGCCGCCTGTGTGGGTGCTGTCATCGGCTTTCTGATGATAAATACGGAGATTTCTCCACGTCTGCATTTCACCATCGTTACGCTTATCGGCTTGTTGGTATTGATATATTGTAGTCGCTTTTTGCTCACCAATATCGAAAGTAATCGGGAAACATCGAACACCGCTGCCCCTACTAACGAGAAAAAAGGATTTTGGACACTTATTACATCTGAAATACTGTTGTTGCAATTGGGCCTAGTATGGTTGTTTGCTCTCATCATCGAAAATACGATGTTCGATTGGAGCAACATCTATTTTGAAGAAACCATTCAAGCCCCCAAATCAATGCAAGTGGGCTTTTTAGTGTTTATGCTGATGATGACTTCCGGCCGTTTGCTTGCCAATTTTGTATATCGTATATGGAGCAAACCTCGTGTGCTGATAGTGGCCGGAACTCTGATTTTTATCGGTTTTTTCACTTCATCGGTATTGATTGCTCCCATCACGAATATGGTTGCAAAAGTGATAGTCAATTCACTGGGTTTTATGCTTATCGGATTAGG
>JBHBVA010000279.1:0-4828 GCA_041793355.1 Bacteroidota bacterium
ATTTTCCCGTATCCCAATCGTGAACTTTCAGCTTGCTTCCGGCGGGATGGCGTTGAGCTTTCCAATGATACAATTCGCCGAAAAGTGCGTATGAATCGGCACTATACGACAAAAATACCGAACCGTCCGTAGAGGCCTTTTTCCCCACAAGCAAATTGGTACAAGCAATGGTGGGAAGCGTTGCCATTACCCAAAGGCTGACGCTTAAAAGGAGTAATTTCTGTTTCATATTGCTTTAATTTTAGGTTATTACAAGGAGAAAAAAATCCTCCAAAAAAATTATCCTTTGCGTAAAAAGCAAGTTTTCAATACAATACCCGAACCATCTATCTTGCAGTCCACGTGTTCGGGGTCATCCGTCAGACGAATACTTTTTACTTTCGTACCCTGCTTGATAACCATTGATGAACCCTTCACTTTCAGGTCTTTAATTACGGTAACGGCATCACCATCGGCAAGAGGTGTACCGTTGCAATCGCGTGGTGTATCATCAGCTTCTACCTCTGTAGTTGCATCTGACGGATTAAACTCGTGGAAACAATCGGGACAAACGTATGCTGTTCCGTCGAAATAGGTGTTTTCGCCCGCACATTGGGGGCAAGTAGGAAATTCTGTCATTTTACTTTTTCTATTTTGTTTTGCTATTTTGCAAAAGTATGATTTAAGAAACAAAGATGCAAAATTTTATCCGAATTTATTCTGCTCTAAGCAAGTGGAGAGCAACTAAAAAAGCTCTTTTTTTTGACATTCCTCCTATTTCAGACAAAAGGACTTTTCCGATAATCGCATTCAATTTTAAAATAAGAAAAATTGATGTAAGTATTCTCCCAAATACCTCAGATGTAGCTAAACAGACTGCACAAAAAACAATTCTTTGTGCAATTTTTATTTGTCCGCCCTATAAAGAATGCTTATCTTTGCACGTAAATTTTTAATTTAGCATAGTTATGAATTGTAAAAAACTATTTTTTCTGGCCGCTCTGATGCAGGCAGGAGTAGCGTTGGCAGGCGATTTGCTTACTAACACCAACCAAAGTGTTCATTTTCTCCGCAATCCGGCTCGTGATGCCTCTACGGAAATTGATGCGGCATACACCAATCCCGCAGGCTTAGTGAAACTGACTGACGGATTCCACTTCTCGTTCAACAATCAAAGTGCTTTTCAAACACGCACCATTACCTCCACAGCCTCTGTTTTCGGTTACAACGGCGGTAATACCACCCGTTCGTTTGAAGGTACAGCTTCGGCTCCCATTATCCCCAGCTTGATGGGTGCTTACAAAAAGGATAAATGGGTGCTTTCGGGTGCGTTGGCCATTGTTGGCGGTGGAGGTAAAGCTACCTTTAGTGATGGTTTGCCTTCGTTCGAAAGTTTGGCGGGCGGAACTACCGCTATCGCTGCTGGTGTGCTTAAGCAACAGGGGCTACCCGTTACTACACCCTACTTGCCCTACACTGTTAATCAGTATATGAAGGGGACAAACTTTATCATCGGAGGGCAGTTGGGCTTGACATACGAAATTGATAAAAACTTTTCGGCCTATTTAGGTTTCCGCATGAATATGGTGCGAAATCGTTACGAGGGGTATATGAAAGGATTTGAAGTTACAGCTCTGGGAGATAAAACCAATGCTACGTACAATGCAGTAATCAGCACATACACACCCGTTGTTACAGCACTTACGGCAAAAGCTGCCGCCGGAGCTTTGACAGATGCTGAAAAACAGACATTAAGTACAGCTACAGCAGCTCTTGCCGGAGCTAAATTTGCGGCACAAGCCTCTTCTGCAAACGGCATACAGCTGGACAGCAAGCAATCGGGATGGGGAGTAGCTCCTATCATCGGCATTAACTATCATTGGAATGACCGTTTGACACTTGCCGCCAAATACGAGTTTAAGGCTAAATTGAACGTAGAAAACGACACTAAAGTGGATGACACAGGCTTGTTTAAACACGGAGTGAACACGCCTTACGACATTCCGGCAATGCTTTCACTTGGTGCTGCTTACAAAATTATGCCATCGCTTACGGCAAGTGTGGGGTATCACCACTTTTTCGACACGGATGCCCGAATGGAAAACGACAAGCAAAAAAATGCCGGTAACACCAACGAATATCTGTTAGGATTGGAGTATCAGGTTACAGACAAACTGTTACTTAGTGCCGGCGGACAAATTACGGACTACGGTGTGAACGATGCCTACCAAAAAGATATCAGCTTTGCTTGTAGCTCCTACTCGGTAGGATTGGGAGGCTCTTATGCTGTTAGCCCAAAAGTTAAAATCAACCTTGGTTACTTTTGGACAACTTATAGCGATTACACCAAACAACCGGGCGGAGGTATCACCGCAAGCACAGCTACGGAAAAAGACATTTTCTCCCGCACCAATAAGGTATTTGGTGCCGGCGTGGATTTTTCTTTCTAACAAATAGCTGTTTTGTGGAAGAAAGTTTGTACCTTTGCGACCGCTAATACAAAAATAGAATTTTGAACTAAAAAATTAAAAACAAAAAATGGCTACAAAAATCCGTTTACAAAGACACGGTCGTAAGGACTATCCTTTCTACCACGTTGTAATCGCCGATAGCAGGGCTCCACGCGATGGAAAATTTATTGAAAAGATTGGTACGTATAATCCGAACACTAATCCTGCTACAATAGATTTGAAATTCGACAGAGCTTTGTATTGGCTGGGTGTAGGTGCACAACCTACCGATACCGCACGCAACATTCTTTCAGCAGAAGGTGTTTTGTTGAAAAAACACTTGTTGGGCGGTGTGAAAAAAGGTGCTTTTAACGAGGCTGAAGCTGAAGCAAAATTTGCAGCTTGGAAAGCTGAAAAAGCAAAAGCGGCTGAGTTGATTGCTAACAAAAATGCTGCTGCAAAAGCTGCTGCCGAAAAAGCTCGTTTCGAAGCTGAACAAGCGGCTAACAAAGCGAAAGCTGCTCAAATAGCAGCTAAAAAGGCGGAAGCCGCAGTAGCTGCCGCTGAAGAAGAAGCCGCTCCTGCAGAGGAAGCACCCGCAACAGAAAGTGCAGAATAAGAGAAATCTTGCATATACTGCATAAGTGCAAATTTTAAAGTCCTGTCGCAACTCAAAAAGCTGACAGGACTTTTGCTTTTTGTACAAGAGAAAAAACGTTTCCTCACAAAATATATACATACTTAATATCAAGCACAAAAACTAATACAAAAGCATAAAAAGTATGTACTTCTCAAAAACATTCTGATTTTAGACACGATATTCTGCAAAATGGTTACATTTGTAACTCATAAACGGACTATTACTAAGAAAATGGGTAGAAATGTGCACTTCTTTGTTTATGCAGTGGCCATGGTATTTGCCACGTTGTCTTGCTCATCCTCAGCGAGCATTTATTCGATGTGCGAAAAAGACAAAGCAGGACACTATATTGTGAAGTGGGAAGTGTCGCCCGACCCGCAAACAGGCACAGTAGAAATATACACCTCTCATACCGCCGATTTGGTGAAAAATCAAAGCACTCCAACACTTGTGGCCAGCGTCACCGACCGCGTTGCAGTATTTCGACACCGCTCACCGGCTTCTGTTCGCGAATTTTTCTACATCAAGGGCAATAACTCCGCTTCGGGTATTATTACCAACCGCCACATTCCCTTTGAAAGCATATACAATTTCAGAGATTTAGGTGGCTATTTCACCGAAAGCGACCAACAAATGCGATGGGGTAAAATCTATCGTAGCGGTAGCCTTTTTCAAGTATCGCCAAAGGATACCAAACACCTGAAAAAGTTAGGAATAAAAACCGTGATAGACCTACGCAGTTTCGATGAAACGCTACACTATCCTCTACTACGTTTTGGTGCAACCATACGCCCGGCATACATCAACGAGCTGAACAGTTTTGAGATGCAGGATAAAGTATTGCGTCAGGGTATTTCTCATACAGAGGCGGCTCAAACCATACGTGATGGGTACGTCAATATTCTGACAGACAATACAAAACAAATCCGATTCGTGTTTCAAACTTTGTTGGACAACGACTGCTATCCCATACTCATCCAAGACAATTTAGGCAAGGACCGAACCGGAATAATCAGTTATCTGATACTGCGAGCCATCGGAATATCGGAAGAGGAAGCAATAAACGATTATCTGCTGTCGAACCGATACATCAACATTCAAAACTATGCCGGGATGATGCACGGGATGCCTGAAGCAACTCAAGAGGCAATGACTGCCGTTTTGAGGTCGAATCAGAACTACATCGACTATGCCATCGACTCAATCCTGAAAAAATACGGTAGTTTAGACTCTTACTTTTCAAAAGAGTTGGGGCTTTCTGTCGCAGATAGAAATAAATTAAAGAAAATACTTCTCTATTAGATTAAAGCTAACGACAAAAAATCTGAAAAACTATTTCGGTAACCTTACGGACCGAAAATTAAACATTTAAATTGAATATACCTTTTCACGTTTTTTTATTCCTAAATATATTGAGATTCTGAAAGGATACTGTATCTTTGCGACAAATACCGATAGGTATTGCGTGTGCTACGGCACGTCGACCCGCAGGGAAAAGCTATCTATAGCCTTTCCCTGTTGTTTTTTTGGGGAGATAATGGCACCGACAGCTTACACGTAATAAGCACGTATAAATTATCAACATAAATTCTATGTGGATTATTACTTAAATGCACCCACGATGATACTGATAGAAATCACAAGAATAATAAGGGTTAGAAAAATCTTCCCAATAGTCCGCCAAGGGACTTCTCCCCAAATTGCCCAAATTGATAAGAATGAGATTATCACTACTACAACAATCACGCCTCCCTTTTCC